>CALCVR010000124.1 GCA_937905915.1 uncultured Eubacteriaceae bacterium | reverse complement strand
TGTTTTACTAAACTTGAAAAAATCTATAAAAAATGATGTAGTTCTATTTGTAAATTTAAGGTAAATATGTTATAATAAGTAATATAAAGGAAATAAAAGGGAATTAAACAGCGGGAAATGTATTTTTGAAATGAGAAGGGAGAAAAGATTATGAGAGCAATTCAAATCGCACTCAAGGTAGGGTGCAGAAATTCCGACTGTCCGGTGGACATCGACAAAATCTACGTCAAAGGAGAACGGCTGGATGGATTCTACAAAAAGGAGGCGGTATACGATTATGTAAAACAGCATAGTCGATCCATTCAAGTGGATCTCTTCCCCAATCCAGACCTGCTTCCGGCCCTTACCGAACGAGGGGAAAAGTATGTGGTGTCCACCAAGGACGCGCGGTCTGTGGATTATCTAATGAGATTGCCGAGGGCATAAACCTACATTTTGAAAGATGAAAAAAGAAAAGGAAAAGGCGACCTAACCGCTAGGTCGCCTTTTCCTTTTTGCGTCAAATGCCTTGCTGAGCCAGAAGATTGAAGTACTCCAGACGAGCAGGATCGATAAATTCCCGCCCATAAGCGTCCAACAAAATGTCTTTGTATTGATCATTTCCCAGATAACGGGAAAGCTCTTCCAAAGCCCGGCTGATGTCGTAATGGCGATCCCCTATACCGCTGTGGGATAGGCCGGTAAAGCCACTGAGGCGCCAGTTGTTGAGCATTAGATCATTGAGATGGAAGTCCCCATGAACCACTGAATCATCGGTAATAAGCTGTCCTAGAAGATCCAGCCTTCTAGCCATACGGCTATCCAAACGGGACAACTGTCCCTTAGTCTGTTCCACAATGGACTGCCCAGGGCCGATACATGGGCACCCTCCTGTGGGCAGGGAATGCAATCGATGGAGGCTTTCTCCCACCAAGCCGGCCAGGCGTTTGGGAGAATGAAGATGGATAGGGACTGTGCCGTTGTCCCCAGGAAGAGCGGCAGTTAAGAGATAGTCAAAGTCACTATCTTGCTCAAAAGCCACTACCGCAGCACACACCTTTGTGCTGCGCAAAAACGACAGCATTTGTTTTTCCCCCAAAAGACTACCTTTTCCCCCAATTTTTAAATAAAGGGGCTGATCACCCTGCACGAAAAAAGTTCGGTAGCGAGAGGTGATCCCTGTGTCGTAAAGACGACAGTTGTGAGTATACAGCCGGATGGTATCCGGAAAAGTGGAGGATTCCACATTATGGTAAAGTTTCATGAGAGTACCCCCTTTGTTACAAACCAATGACGCCATTATTGTACTCCTTTTCTACGTCATAGAAAAGGGGCAATTTTTATTGGGAGCCTTTTTCTATTCATAAGGCATACACTAAAGCACAAAGCTCTTTTTAGAAAGGAAGAAACCGCCGTGAAAGTGATCCCATACGACAGGGAAAAGGCTGTAGCCTATGCCCATAAATGGGCCTTTGGACGAAATCCCGCTTACTATAATTACGACGATATAGGAGGGGACTGTACCAATTATGCATCTCAAGTCCTCCGGGCGGGAGGAGGAATCATGAATACTACCAAAACCTTTGGCTGGTATTATCATAGCGCCAATGACAAATCCCCATCGTGGACGGGGGTACAGTATCTCTATAACTTCCTCACCACCAATAAAGGAATCGGCCCATTTGGCCACGATGCCCCGATCGATCAGGCACAACCCGGGGATATTATCCAACTGTCCTTTGTGCCGGGTAAATTTCAACATTCCCCTGTCGTTGTCTCAGCAGGGGCTCCTCCCACTTTGGGGAATATCCTCATTGCCGCCCATACCTACGACGCCGATCATCGCCCTCTGCTTACCTACAACTGGGAGGATATCCGCCTTGTTCACATCGACGGTATCCGAATTTGGTGACGAAATCTTGCACTTTTTTTGCATCAAAGAACACAAAAAGGAGAATACAATACCCTTGCAATCCACAATTCATAAAAGCAAGGGGGTGATAGGGGAGTGAAAAAATACCGCTGGGACCGCCTGATCCAAGAATATCACGGGGGAGAATATCAAGATATCCGGCAATTTGCCAGGGATAAGGGATATCAGGACTCTCCCTACTTCTGCCGGAAAATGAAAGAAAAACTGGAGGCTCAGCCACAAACGTTAGAACAGAAGACGCCATCACCACCGCCTCCTTCTATGGAGGCAGACAGGCGACAGCCCAATCGAATCCAGGGGATTTGGGATAATTTGCTGTGTATCATTGATCAGGGAAGCAAAAATGCAGAGCTGTCCACTCACGAGGCCTATGAAATGGCCAGGGCTTTGGATCACATCCAAAAGGCCATGGCGCAAGCCCCAAAAAACACGGAGGAAGAATCGGTAGCCAAGCTGATTGAGGCCATTGATCAAGCTGCCCAGAAACTATCATGAGTTTCCAGTGGGGGGAGTTCAGCCCAAAGGCTATTACGTCCATTCTGAAAAGCGATGCCCGCATTAATATCTGGGATGGAGCCGTACGGTCGGGTAAGACAGTCAGCAGCATTGTAGCATGGATTTGCTTTGTGGCAAAAGCGCCTCCGGGCTCTCTTTTGATGATGGGGAAAACCCGACTTGCCCTGCGCCGCAATATTTTGGACCCCATGGAGGAGATGGTAGGTTCCAAAAATATGCGCGTCTTAGAATCCCAGGGGCGGATGATGCTGTTTGGAAGGGTGGTGCATTTGGAATCGGCCAACAATTGCAGTGCGGAACAGCGCATCCGAGGGCTGACTCTCAGCGGCGCCTATGGGGACGAACTGGTCCTTTGGCCCAAAGAGGTCTTTCAGATGCTGCTTTCACGTCTTAGCGTATCGGGGGCCCGGTTTTACGGTACCACCAATCCAGGGTCCAGCCGCCATTGGTTACTTACCGACTACCTGGAAAAACAGGATCTCAGCTTAACCCGTTGGCATTTTACGCTGGACGACAATCCCAACCTTCCGGAGGATTACCGGCAGGCCCTCAAGGCCGAGTACACAGGGCCCTGGTACCAACGGTTCGTGGAGGGAAAATGGTGCGCCTCTCAAGGCCTGGTGTACGATCTTTTTGATCCAGACAAACATATCCAAAAGACGCCCGGCATACAGACAAGCCGTACTTGGATTTCCTGCGACTATGGGATCTTTAATCCCTGTGTCTTTGGCCTGCTGAAAGAACAAAACGGCCACTATCATCTGGAGCGGGAGTACTACCACGACGGCCGGCAAGAGGGGCAAAAAACCGATAATCAATATGCGGCCGACCTAAAGCGTTTTGCCGCTGGAGAAACCGACATTGTGGTCATCGATCCGTCGGCAAGTTCTCTTATTACTTTGCTTCGCCAACAGGGATGGAGGGTCATCCCTGCCCGGAACCAGGTGACCGACGGCATCCAGAAGGTGGCGTCTCTTCTGGAACAGGGAAGGCTGACCATTGATCCATCTTGCAAAATGACGGTGGAGGAATTTGAAAGCTATGTGTGGGAACCCGAGTCTGTCAGCGATACGCCGCAAAAGAAAAACGATCATTGTATGGACATGCTGCGTTACGGGATTATGACGCATGGCGCCGTGTTATCCCAGGATCGGGAGAACTTTTCCGGCCGTGGATTGAGAAGATCGTGACGCATCATAGCAACTGGAAAGGGGAGATGTCATGGACTGGGAAACCATTCGCACGGAGCTGGGAGGCATTTACGGCCAAACCATCCTTCGGGAGATGGGAGAACTCATCCGCCTCTATGATTTTTACGACGGCAAGGGACAAAACTGGCCGGTAAACGGGCAGCTGGATTATGTGCCTACACGAAAAAAGACCAATCTAGTGAAAAAACTTATCAAAGCGGAAGCTAGATTCCTGTTTGGAAAGACGCCGGAATTGTCCCTTTATCCAGTGGAACAGGGCGGGGACAATCTAGAACTTTGGCAGAAATACTTACAGGACACCTTAATCCGCAACCGCTTCGGGGACAAGCTCATCAAGGCGGCCAGGGATTGCTTCATCGGCAAACGGGTGGCATTGCGCCTATGGGTGGAAGAGGATCATATGGCCATTGGATTCCGTCCGTCCTTGGAGTTTGTTTATGAGCCGGAGGAAGACGATGCGGAAAAGCTCAAAAAGATCATCTTTTTCTACCATCTGAATCAGGACTGCGTGCCGTCCAAACAGCGGATTTGGCGGCAAAAGTACGCTATGGTCAACGGGCGATGCATCCTAAACGAAGGGGTGTACGACGGCTCCGGCCACTTAGTGGAGCAAAAATACTACAATTACGACACCGGCCTTACCTTTATTCCCGCCTATGTCATCGTCAACGACGGCCTTACCGGAGATCTGCTGGGGGAGAGCGATGTGGAGGAACTAAAGGACAACCAGGAAATTTACAACCGCCTGTGCTCCGACGACGTCGACGCCCTGCGATTTCATATGTTTCCACAAAAGGTGGCGGTGGACGCCTCCCCTCAGTCCCTTCAAAACATGGTTATTGCGCCGGGGGCTTTGGTGGACTTGCAGACCGATCCCACCCTTCAAAGCGGACAGGCATCCATGCAGACGCTGGAGTCTCAGTTTGGATACGACGCCCGGCTGGAACATACCCTCACTCGCATCAAGGGGGATATGTATAATACCTTGTCGGTACCAGATGTGGGAACAGAACAAATCAGAGGATCGGTGTATTCCGGCAAAGCTGTCAAAGCGCTTTACTGGGATCTTATCTGCCGGTGCGAGGAAAAATGGACGGTATGGGAGCCTGCCTTGGTTTGGATGGCGCAGAACATCCTAAAAATGGCGGCGCAGATGGGCTGGATCCCCGCCATTCCAACCGATTACCGGGTACATGTGGAACACTGCTACCCCATTCCCGACGATGAGGAAGAGGAACGTCTCAACGATCTCAAGGAGGTGGAAGCCGGGGTGCGCAGTGCAAAGTCCTACCAGGATAAATGGAATATTGTACCCGATCCAGACGAAACACCGGTATTAAAACAGCCTCTGCCGGATGA
>CALCVR010000123.1 GCA_937905915.1 uncultured Eubacteriaceae bacterium | reverse complement strand
GATTCATCGCATCGAAGGCATTGTAGAACAGCAGCGCCGCTGGAACCGGGAACGCAATATTAAAAAGGCGGAGAGTGAGTTAAAGCGCATCGACCGACTAAAAGAGGAACTGGAGGAGCCGGAGAGCGAGATTGAGACCATTCATTTCCGGTTTGAAGTTCCGCCGGTATCGGGCAATGACGTTCTATTGTGTGAGGAGCTTAGTAAATCCTTCGGCCCCAAGAGACTGTTTGACCACGCATCGTTCACCATCCAAAAAGGGGAACGGGTGTTTCTCATCGGGGAAAACGGATGCGGAAAGACTACTTTCCTCAAGATGTTGACGGGGGAATTAAGCAGTGACGCCGGCCGGATCCGACGAGGGGCAGGGGTACAGATCGGGTACTATGACCAGAATCTGTCGGGCCTGCATCCAAACAAAACGGTGATGGACGAGATCTGGGACGATTATCCCCGTATGACCCAGACCATGGTGCGCAGTGCTTTGGCCATTTTCCTGTTTAAGGGGGACGATGTATTTAAACCCATCTCAGCTCTGTCAGGCGGGGAACGGGCCCGGGTGGCGCTGTTGAAGCTGATGCTCTCTAAGGCCAATTTCCTATTGTTGGACGAGCCCACCAACCATTTGGACGTGGGATCACGGGAAGCCTTAGAAGGTGCCTTAAAGGACTATGAAGGGACGCTGCTCATTGTGTCCCACGACCGATACCTCATCAATAAGCTGGCCGACCGGGTGCTGCGCCTGGGCGCCGGCGGAGTGGAACAGTACATAGGAAATTACGACGCCTATTTGGAGAAGATGATGGGCGTGCAGAAGACAGCGCCGTCGGCCAAGCCAGTAAAGAAGCCCAACGCCTACCAGCAGCGCAAGGAGGCAGAGGCGGCAAAACGGCGGATGGCCGGACGGTTTAAACGTCTGGAAGCCGAGATTGAGGAGATGGAGGTGCAGCAAGCCCAGGTGACGGCCCAATTGGAGCAGCCAGACATCAGCGCCGACTACACCCGCATTGTGGAGATCAATGCCCAGCTGGAGGACATCCAAAAGAATTTGGAATCCCTCTATGAAGAGTGGGAGAGTTTGGGCGAGCAGTTAAATGAAGCCTAGACGAAAAGGGTAGAAAAAGGAAAAATCCCTTGTGACGAGTAAAGGCCACAAGGGATTTTTGTATGATTTGAGGGAGAAACCATCAAAAGAGACCGCCGATCCAAGCGATGATGGAATCGGATAGAAGTACCACCGCGATAATAAGCGCCAGCACCACAGTGATAAACAAGGCCTTACCCAATGCACGACCCACCCGGCCGGTCTTAGAAAGGTCGGAATCAGGATTGCAATGGGGACAGGACTGCAATTGATCGTCGTAGGAATTACCACAATTGGGACAAGTTTTCATTTTCAACGCTCCGTCCAGTTTGATAAGATTATTATAACGGCACCGTGGAGTTTTTGCAAGTGCTGGACAGGGGGAGAGGGATAAGGGAAACGAAAGAAAATTTTTTGGAATTGCATTTTTTTTGCAATCCCTATTGCAAAAAGGGTCGAATTGGTGGTAAAATAGGGGCGATAAATCCAATAAATGCACTGTCCAGATCTGCTTGTTTGCAGGAATGATCTTTATTTCCTGCAAAGATAGATGGTTTGGGCTGTATATTTTCTGAAGGAGGCTATGTTTATGTCTTATGTCCAGTCAGTGCTTGAAGCAGTCATCCAGCAGAATCCCGGTGAAAAGGAATTTCACCAGGCAGTAACCGAGGTTCTCAACACTTTGGCCCCCGTTATCGAGCGCAATCCTCAGTTTGAAAAGGCCGGATTGCTGGAACGTTTGGTGGAGCCGGAGCGCCAGATTAAGTTCCGTGTGCCGTGGGTGGACGACAACGGCAAGGTCCATGTCAACCGTGGCTACCGTGTGGAATTCAACAGCGCCATCGGCCCGTACAAGGGTGGTCTGCGCTTCCATCCATCGGTCAATGTGGGCATCATCAAGTTCCTGGGTTTTGAGCAGATCTTCAAGAATTCGCTGACTGGCTTGCCCATCGGCGGTGGTAAGGGCGGCTCCGACTTTGATCCCAAGGGTAAGTCGGACAATGAAATCATGCGTTTCTGCCAGAGCTTTATGACCGAGCTGTACCGTCACATTGGCGCAGATACCGACGTTCCCGCCGGAGATATTGGCGTAGGCGGCCGCGAGATCGGTTATATGTACGGCCAGTATAAGCGTATCGTCAACCGTTACGAGAGTGTGCTGACCGGTAAAGGTCTGGCTTATGGTGGCTCTTTGGCCCGTACCGAGGCCACCGGTTACGGTTTGGTTTACTTCACCGAAGAGATGCTCAAGGATCACGGCATGGATCTGGCCGGTAAGACGGTAGTCGTGTCCGGTGCCGGCAACGTAGCCATCTACGCTACCCAGAAGGCCCAGCAACTGGGCGCTAAGGTTGTCACCATGTCGGATTCTACCGGCTGGGTGTACGATCCCGACGGCATTGATCTGGACGTTGTCCGTGAGATCAAGGAAGTCCGTCGTGGCCGCATCTCCGAGTATGTGGCATCCCGCCCCAACGCTCAGTATCACGAGGGGCGCGGCGTATGGACCATCCCCTGTGATGTGGCTCTGCCCTGCGCTACTCAGAATGAGCTGGATGTGGAAGACGCCCGCACCCTTATTAAAAACGGCGTAAAGGCCGTAGCCGAAGGTGCCAACATGCCTTCCACCATCGAAGCCACCGAAGAGTTCCAGAAGAACGGCATCCTGTTTGCCCCTGGCAAGGCTTCCAACGCCGGCGGCGTGGCTACCTCCGCTTTGGAGATGAGCCAGAACGCCCAGCGTCTCAGCTGGACCTTTGAGGAAGTGGATCAGAAGCTCCAGTCCATCATGGTCAACATCTATCACCAGGCTGCATCCGCTGCCAAGGAATACGACGCAGAGGATAACCTGGTTCTGGGCGCCAATATCGCCGGTTTCCTGAAGGTTGCCGATGCCATGATGGCTCAGGGTGTAGTTTGATTCTGGGTTAGATAGAAATAGTTTGTTTTTTACCTCCCTATGAGATAAAGTAAGAAGAGGTCTGCGGTCCAATGGATCGGCAGGCCTCTTCTTTTTAAGGACACAAAAAATCCTGCCAATCAGTTATTTAGGGACTGGCAGGATATAAAAAGTAAAAAATTATCATTCCCATAAGATAGGCGGGCAGCAAAGGGAAGCAAGAGATTTTGGGACATCGATGAGACGTTGGTTGGAGGAGCCGCGAAACCGAAGCTCTAAACTCCTCTGGGATTGAAGGAAAGGGCCGTCCACCAGCACGTCCACTTGACCCAGAAGACGACGGACATCCGGATCTTCTTCCCGCATCTTAAGGATTTGATCCCATGTAAAACCAGAGTAAAGCCACACGTTTTTTTCCATTTTACGGG
>CALCVR010000122.1 GCA_937905915.1 uncultured Eubacteriaceae bacterium | reverse complement strand
GAACAAAAGAATAGGAAGAAGTTTTTGGAGGTGGACATATGAAAAGAGCGATTAGCATCGTGTTGTCATTGGCGTTGATGGCCGGGATTTCTACCAGCGCCTTGGCGCAACCGACAAAGTCAGGCGCATATCAAACGTCTTCCGTCTATGTAGAGGGGGAAGCCATTGTATGTGTCAACGGAGAGGTAAATTCCCTTAACGCGAGGAATCGAAGTATCGGCTTTGAAATCATCCCTTTAATGGAACTTTCGGATGAAAAAAGCGTAACTCCTTATGCCTCCAGCAATGGTCTAGCTTCCTCTGAGGAGGAGAATTTGGTGCTGGTAAAAAACAATCAGGAAACAGAATCCCTGATAGAGGAGCTGGAAAAGATCCCCACCGTAGAGTTTGCAGAACCCAACTATTATGTGGAAATGTATACTGTTCCGGAAGATCCCTATTACAATTACCAGTGGGGCCTTCAAAACCAAATGGGAACAGAGCGGGCAGTGGATGCCAACATCGCAGAAGCATGGGATAAAGCGCCGTCTTCGGTTAGCAACGTTCCGGTAGTGGCCGTGTTGGATAGCGGCGTAGACTACAATCATCCCGATCTCAAAAATATCATGTGGGACGACGGCCTGGAATACCCTGCGTTAACCGCTATGGGCGGCGGAACCTACGGCTTTAACGTATGCGACGGCCCAGATAAGACAGACGATCCTATGGATACTATCGTCGGCCATGGAACACACTGCGCCGGTGTCATCGCAGCCCAGTGGAATAACGGGGAAGGCGGCGCTGGCGTAAATTCCAAAGCTGAGATTATGGCGGTCAAATTTTTGGGCGGCAGTCAAAGCACCGTAGCCTCTGCGGTGCAAGGATACGCCTATATCCAGGCTGCCAAGGAGTCGGGTGTCAACGTGGTAGCCGTCAATAATTCCTAGGGGCCATCCAAATACAATGGCCTTCAACTTCGTTCCATTTCAACGGCTACAGAAGCGCTGGGCGAATTGGGTGTGGTATCTTGTTTTGCCGCAGGTAATTCCGGCACCAACAACGACCTCAATACCGGTTCCAATGTATCAAGCCCTTATGTCATTACTGTAGGCGCTTTGGAGAGCCAAGGCCATAGGGCGCCCTTCTCTAGATGTTTTTGCTCCCGGCGCTCAGATTTTGGCTCCCATTACCTCCGATACCAGCGTAGCGGCCCCCAACGAGCACCAGATGCCGCCCCAATACCTTCCTCAGATCATGGAGAAAGACCAGTCCTATTTTTACGAGGACTTTGAGGACGGCTCTTCAGTTACTCTGCGCGTATTGGATGCAGATGGGCAAGCCATAGAGGACCGTCAGACCTCTCTAACCCCTGGATACATAGGCGGCAACGGCACACAAATCTCCTTGGACGCCGTGCAAGAGGGGGAGACTTTTTATGTGGAAATGACATTTCAAAAGCCTGACTTTGAGGGCCTGGACAGCCTAGATGAAAACAGCTCGGTTTATTTCGCCTTCTAGGCTGGAATGGGGCAGTTCTGCCTTGAGCAGAACATGCCCATCCTTTACCAGGATAAGGACGGCCAATGGCAGAAGCTCCTGTCAACTCAATTGGTAGACGGGGAGAATTTCCCCGCCCGGTTGAGAATGATGGATTACAATTGGAACCAGTCCACCCAAGAGCTCAACGATTACTCCTTCCTTCAAGGCGAGGGAGAGACCGTTACCCTACGCCTTGAAGCCAAGATGACCAATAAGCAGCCTGGTGTTGCTTTCCACTTAGATGATATCGGATTTGGCAAGGAAGCAGTTCCTTATTATTATGCAGACGGCACCTCCATGGCCACTCCTATGGTAACAGGCATCGTAGCGTTATTGTCTACCCAATACGACGATGCAGCTGAGATTTGCGTCCGTGTCAAGGGTAGCATCAACCGTGAAGATGCCATTGGATTGGAAGACAGCTGCGTTTCCGGCGGCTTTTGACGACAGCCAATTGGCACCAGTGGTCAACACTTTGGATTTAGATGGAACGACCGCCACTGTCACAGGCTATTTCTTTGGGGAAGAGCAAGGCTCTGTGCAGATAGGCGACCAGGAAGCAATGGTAAAATCCTGGAGCGATAATACCATCACCTTTACTATACCGGAGGACGCAGCTGGTCTGGAAGAGGTTCAAGTAATAGCCAAAGACGGCCAATACAGCCGTAATTTCTTTGAGATTACGACCGACGTCAATGGGTACAAAAACCTGTCCACTCCTAACTTCTCCTACGGAAATATCTACGGTTATGAGATCACATCAGCCGATGTTATTCCTCTCACCATAGCGGCAGCAGGCGGCAAAATCCTCACCTTGGGAATGCTAGTGGAATCCAACCAGCTGGTGATGGAAGTGTACGATATTGAAAGCGATACATGGTCTCAAGCAGCGGCCAGAGGACATTCAATTGATGGGAGGTTTGGATTATCCCCTCTACTCCATGGCTGGAGGATTGACCAAAATCTACTTGAATTATTCCACGATAACAGGACAACAAAAATTGGGGATCTACGACACTGCTACTGGTACATGGTCCTCGTTGGATACCACATTAGGCGGAACGGAAGCCCTGGTAGTGTATCAAAACCAGTTGTTGGCCATTGGCGGCGAGATACTAGGTGATGATTTATCCGTGCAAGAAACGCTTAAAAGTGTCCAGGTGTTGGATCCGTCTACCGGTGAAATAATTGGAAGTCTGCCGGATTTACCTGAGGGACGAAGCGGCGCCCGGGCTTTTGCTTCCGGCGATACTTTGGTCGTGTACGGTGGATGTGATAGTGTAGTGTTGAGCATGCTTGGGCAAGAAACCACTAAATATTTCAATACCATGGTATACAACGGCGAAGAGTGGGTCAATTACGAGGATGACCAGTTCCTTAGCGATCAAAACAGCCAATTCGATTCCATGCAGACATTGCAGTACGCCATTGGCGCAGTGGACGACGGCATCATTGCCACCGGTCCCGTGCAGAATTTAGGCGGCGACAGCATGGTGGATACCTGGAACTTTGACGCATCCACCGGCAATTGGAGCGGCAATCAAGATG
>CALCVR010000121.1 GCA_937905915.1 uncultured Eubacteriaceae bacterium | reverse complement strand
CTCCCGGTTGAGCACTTTCTTGTCCTCGTCCTTTTCGGCGTCGTAAAACCAGCCTCTTGTCCCGCAAACTGCCACATTCCCCACTGCATAAGCGTCGTTGAACAGGATACGCAAGGTAGTAAACCCATTTTCCTCCAGAAAGGCGTCCATCTTGCGGCGGGGGGGCCACCAGTAATCGTGATTGCCTTTGCCGATCAATTTTGTCCCCGGCAGCGAATCCAGAAAAGCCAGATCCGGCTTTGCCTCCTCCAGCGTCATGCCCCAGGAGATATCCCCCGGCAGAACCACTGTATCCTCCGGACCCACCAGCTTGCGCCAATTTTCTTCCAGGCGTTTCACATAATCCTGCCAGCCTCGGAAAATATCCATCGGCTTATTGCATCCCAAGGAAAGATGCGGGTCAGAGATGGCAAAGAGCGACATGACTTCATCCTTTCTATCGGTCCAAACTTAAGAAATTTTTCCCAAATCGGGCGCTTACTCCCATCCAGAAAATGCTGACCTACAGGGCGAATACCTTGTCCCCAATCGCGCACAATAAGCATCGGAAGGGGGTAAAAATAAAATGCATGAAACTCACAAACAAGATTGTCATTGTATCCAAGGCATTCACTGCGAAGTAAAGAACTGCGTGTATCACCAGAAAGACGACAAATGTGAGGCCGGCAAAATCACCGTTGGCCCGACCTTTGCCGTCAGCTCTGCTGACACCATCTGCTCCACTTTCAAAGCAAAATAACGCCTTACGTCACAAAAAGCCAATCCGTATTGTAAGTCTATTCTGCTCTCCTAAAAAAAATCTTCTCTTAATTAGAAAATGGCTCTGGCGGCCACCCGGTATTCTAATTCGGATTCAAGAACCCCGTCGTAAAGGGATCGCCCGCAAAAACATTGCAGGTTTCTCTCATCGGCGGGGTTTTCCTTCTTTTTAAGACGTCCTCTACCCCTCAATTCCCAACATATTGAGCACCACATTTTCCATGGGAGAACTAGTGCATGTGCCTGAGAAACGAACCTCTTTGTCAGCTAAGCCGGTCAAAGGAGCCGGGGCCGGGACACGTGTTTTTTCCTGCAAGGCCGCTACTTTTTGGAACTCATTCATTTGTTCTATTCCAGGTTGCTTCAAAGCCTCTAAAACACTAGTGGAGAACTTAAACGGATTGGCGGTAGAGGCGATGACCGTTGGAGTATCGTCGCCCGTATCTTTCTGGTATTGACGATAGACGCAAAGTCCCACAGCGGTATGGGTATCGCACAGATACCCTTCCTCCTCAAACAAGCCCCGGATCGTATCCTTGGTAGCAGCATCGTCACAGTAACCGCCGTAAAAATGGATGTGGAGTTTCTCCAGCACATCGCCGCTTACTTCATAACGGCCGGTAGACTTGAGATCCTTCATCCAATCTCGGATGGTCGCATCGTTTTCGCCGCACAGGTCAAAAAGCAGACGCTCCAAATTGCTGGAGATAAGGATGTCCATGGACGGGGAAATGGTGGTGTGGAACGGGCGGTTGCGATCGTATACGCCGGTGCGGATAAAGTCGGTTAAGACGTTATTGCAATTGGACGCACAGATCAATTTATGAACCGGCAGTCCCATCTTTTTGGCGTAATAGGCGGCCAAGATGTTGCCGAAATTGCCCGTAGGAACCACAATATTGATGCCTTGTCCGTTTTCAATCCGGCCCTCTTTCAAAAGATCGCAGTAAGCCGAAATGTAATAGACGATCTGAGGCGCCAAACGTCCCCAGTTAATGGAGTTGGCACTGGAGAACATCATATTGTTTTGAGCCAGCAGTTCGGCTACCTTCTTATCGGTAAAGATAGTTTTAACGCCGGTCTGTGCGTCGTCAAAATTGCCTTGGATGGCGCATACCGATACATTGCCGCCCTCCTGGGTCACCATCTGTAACTTTTGCATAGGGCTGACGCCCTGCTCGGGATAAAACACCAAAATCTTGGTGCCGGGCACATCCTTGAACCCTTCCAAAGCGGCCTTGCCGGTATCCCCCGAAGTGGCCACCAGGATGACCATGGTTTTTCCTCCAGCTGTTTTAGAAGCGGCTACGCTCAACAGATGAGGAAGCAGCTGCAGCGCCATGTCCTTAAAGGCACAGGTGGGACCGTGCCACAGCTCCAGCATATAGGTTCCATGACCCAAATCGGCCAGAGGTGCTACCGACTCATTGTCAAACTTCCCGGTGCCATAGGCGCCGGTTACACACTGGCTCAGTTCCTCCTGGGAGAAATCGGTTAAAAACCTCCCCAGGATGTCCTTTGCCCTTTCCATATAATCAAGCTGCGCAAGCCTAGGCCAATCGGCGCCAGTCAGCTGAGGCAGCCCATCGGGCACAAACAATCCGCCGTCGGCCGAAATGCCCCGGGCGATGGCCTGGGCTGACGACACGCGGACGCTTGCGTCACGGGTACTTTTATAGTCCACTGCGCTCACTCCAAATTTGTAAGATAGGTATCATTTTAATCTATTATAACGCACCTGTCAAAGCGTTCTGGAAAAAATCCCATCCGTTTTGAAAAAACACCTTGTCAAGCAGCCTTTTGGAATATCCTTTGTCTTCCAAAAAGAGATAAAGCCGTTTCAGATCCTCAATGCCCCTGATGCCCTGCGGCATGGGCGCGCCGTCAAAATCCGTGCCCAGGCACACCACATCCTCGCCTCCCAAAGCTAAGAAATGGGCTAAATGATGTTCGATGTCCTCCATCGTGGCAGTGCCTTGTCCGTCCACCGCATCTTCTCCGTCCCGCAGGAAAGCGGGGCAAAAGTTGAGCCCTACCAGCCCTCCACGGTTCCGGATGGCTTCAAACTGCCGGTCGGTCAGGTTGCGCACATGGCCGCACACCGGTTTCGCATTGGAATGGGAGGCTACATAAGGCAGGCGCATGCAGTGTTCCACATCCCAAAAACCCTTCTCCGCCAAATGGGACACATCTACCACAATGCCAAGCTCCTGGCACAGCTCCACCGCTTGGTATCCAAACTGCGTAAGGCCTCCCGCGTCCGGCACCAACACACCGTCGGCAATTTCATCCCGGCCGTTCCAAGTCAGGGTAAGCAGACGCACATCCCGGTCATAAAGATATTGGAGCCGCTCCAGTTTGCCTCCTACCGCCGCGCCTCCTTCCACCGACAGGATGGCGGCGCATTGGCCTGCCTTGGCTGCCTCCTTCATGTCCTCCGCCGTGCGGCACAGGCGCATCAGCGAACGGCACTGCATCATTTGCCGCTCCAGATAATCCCGGCAGCGGTCAAAATGACGGAGAGCGTCGTCACCGTGGAGCTCGTCGGGGATAAAGATGGCGAACACCTGGCACCAAGGCGAATAGGCAAGTCCCCGCTCCAGGGAGATGTTTAAGATGCCATCCAGCAGCGGAATGTTTTTTAGGCATCCTTCATACAGCGTATCGCAGTGGGCGTCAAACAGTTTCATACCGTTCCCCTTTCCCAGGCGGACCCGAAGGCATCGCCTGCGTCAAATGCATTCTCTATGTGCCGCGCCAGCGGTTTGCCGTCCGTGAGGAGGACCTCCACCACGTCAAACCGGGGCTGGAGATCCGATGGATGCTCCATACAGTAGAGGGAGGCGGTCTGAATCAGCCGCCGCCGTTTTGTTTCATTCACCCATTCCCTAGGGGCTGCGATGGACCCAAGCGACCGGGTTTTGACCTCCACAAACACAAGATACCTTTCCTTTTGGGCGATGATGTCGATCTCCCCCCAACGGGTACGGTACTGGCGCGCAAGAATAGCATACCCCTTTTTCTGCAAGAGAACGGTCGCAATGTGTTCGCCCTTGGATCCTTTTTCCGCCGAGGTCACTTCTTATCACCCAACAATTTGGTCAGGAAGGTTTTTCGATGCACCGGCGATGGGCCGTATTCCAAAATCAACTGCCGGTGGAGCTTGGTTCCATATCCTTTGTGTTTGGCAAATTGGTATTGAGGATACTGTTTGTCCATCTCAATCAGCAGGCGATCCCGGCTGACCTTGGCCAATATGGACGCCGCCGCGATGTTGGCCGAATGGGCGTCCCCTTTGACCACCGCTTGGGCCGGCGCAGGCAGATGGGGCGGCAGACGGTTTCCGTCCACCAAGATGTACTGGGGCGGGGTACTGAGTCCTGCTATGGCCCGTTCCATGGCCAAATATGTTGCATTTAGGATGTTGATCTCATCGATCTCCTCCACCGACGCGCTGGCGACATTCCAGCTGAAAGCCGTCTCCGTGATGACGTCATAGAGGGATTCCCTCTTTTTGGCCGTCAGTTTTTTGGAATCGTTGACTCCGTCGATGACGCATCCCTCCGGCAGGATGACGGCTGCGGCGTACACCGGACCGGCTA
>CALCVR010000120.1 GCA_937905915.1 uncultured Eubacteriaceae bacterium | reverse complement strand
TTCGCGTCTTCCGTAACGCCCTGGAAGGTCTTGAACATCAGGTTAAACTTACGGATATCGGTAAAATTGCCTCCGCCGCACTCCGGACAGCAGATATTGTGATCTTTGATGTATTGGGACATTTCCTCAAAGCTCCAGCCGGCGGGATTGACGCCGGTATCCTCAATGAGCTTGTCGGCACGATGGCGGGTTTTACAGTCGCGGCAATCCATCAACGGGTCGGAAAATCCGCCCACATGGCCCGACGCCACCCACACCTGGGGATTCATGAGAATAGCCGAATCGAGCCCTACGTTATAAGGGGATTCCTGCACAAACTTCTGATGCCAGGCCTTTTTGACGTTGTTTTTAAATTCCACGCCCAAGGGGCCATAATCCCATGTATTGCTCAGGCCGCCGTAGATCTCAGAACCGGGATATACAAATCCGCGGCCTTTGCACAGCGCCACGATTTTTTCCATTGTTTTCTCATCATTACGCAGCATATTGTTCCCTCCGCATTTTAGTCATCTATCATGGTACCGCCTCCCGGCTCAATTGTCAAGCATCCAAGCCAATTGTGACCATTCATTGGGTACAAAATCCGTGATAGCCGTCAATTAAATAGTCTTTATTCCTTGTTCTTTCAAAACACAAAGGGTATAAGCTCCAACCGGCCTATACCCTTTGTCCTTTTTATCGGTCTCTTTCACAGAATACTATATGACGCTGTTTATCGCTCCCGTAGGGGTGACAGGTAACCAATGTCACCAGATCCCGTCCTTCCTGGATGAGCAATTGATCCCCATCGGTGGGGGAAATGATGCGCTTTTCTACCACTCTATAGGTTAAAGTCTCCCTAAAATTCTGAATGATAACCGTATCGCCTATTTGGAGCTTTTCAATATCCCGGAACATAGGAGCTTTGCTGTAGGCCCGATGAGCCGCCAAGACACAATTGGTGTTCTGTCCCCCAATGGGATAAGACGTCCCGGTAAGATGGGCCGCGCCTTCTCTCATGTTGAGTTTATTGGCCCCTAGTAAAATAGGGAGTTCAATTTCCATTTTAGGAATACTAATAAATCCGATGCAATTTTCATCCAGTCCAAAGCCGTCCAGATCAATGGCCGGTTGTTCGTAGGAAAAAGGATCTTTTAAATCCTTCTGCTTCTCCTGAAACAGCAATTGATTGCGCCGGGTTAGCTCTTGATACAGTTCCTCGTAGGGCAAGTCCGAATTTTCCTCTTGTACCTGGATTTGTTTTGTGATCTGTTGCTCAAACCGATCCTTTTGCTCATCCACCTTGGCCCGGTACTGCATTTCGCTGACGCTGGGGTACAGAAGTATTCCCAGTCCAATCAGGAACAAAACGGCCGCTATTGTATAAACGATCGGTTTCCATCTGCTTCTGGATTGCTTTCTCAACAAATCACGGCTCCTTCCCGGAACGTTTTTTGCCACGTCTGCGAACCGCCACTACCACAGCGATTCCGATGCCCAACATCACAATGCCAATGGCAAGCCCTAAATATTGATACCGCACATCCAACCCTTCAAAGTAAGGCTTTTCGGCGCTGTCTTGCATGGCTTGCTCTTCCTCAGGCATATATTCGGTGCGGCTTCCCCTCACCAACAAGCGATGGGTATTGACGGCGTAAGGGGTACAGGTCAGTAAAGTAACCAGATCCTTGCCTTTTTCCGCCGCCAATTTCTCCAGCTCTTCCGGCAAAATGGTTTCGATCTGGTCTACTTCATAGGCCAACGTTTGATCTAGTACGTGGATGTAAAAAATATCGCCAATTTCCAGCTCGTCCAGACGAGTAAAAAGTTCTGCGCTGGGAAGGCCTCGATGGGCACTGATAACCGAATGGCGTCCCTCTCCACCGATAGGCAGAGTCGTAACTTCCAGATGCCCCGCGCCCTTCTCCAGCACTTCCTCACTGGCTCCATGGTATACCGGCAGGTTGACATTGATCTTGGAGATTTCTACATAACACATGACGCCGTCCCCATTGAGGTTGAGAGTTTCCTCGTAGTTGTCGGGCAGCACATATCCGCTTCCCATGACAAAGGGGTCGTGTACGGGATCCCCAGTCAAATTCTCATTGTAAACCTCCGCTTTTTCCCATTCCTCGCCCAGTTGTTCCGAGCTGATGCCCGATACCTTGTCCTGATAGCTGTGAATAATCTCCGCCTGGTTGTATTCCGCAATCCAATTGCTCACCGTGGGATAAAGGAAAATCCCGACGCCCGCTAAAAAGACAAACACGGACGTCAGGATTACCCACGGGTTACTTTTTCGCTTTTTCGCCTCTTGATGCTTCATGCAAATAAAACCCGTTTATGCTAATTGGGACCGCCCAATCAGTTTTGAACCTTTTTCTTCTTGGCAGCCAGCACCACTAGGACAATGGCGCCGCCCATGAGGGTTAGGCCTACTACAGTAAAGATTACGGTACCCATACCGCCGGTGGTGGGCAGTTCAAATCCGGCATCGTTGGTATTCCAGATGCTGAAGGACAGGATGTTTTTCTCAATCTTAAAGTCATCGGCATCTTTTACATCCACTACATTGGGGCCAGAAAGAGAGCAGCCGTCCAGAGTGCCGTCGGGAGCCTTGCCACTGCTGGTATTATCCTCCGTGTCGCCAATCACAATGGTGGTCATCGGATTTTTAGGAAGGGTATAGCCGCCTGGAGCTTTGGTTTCCTTCAAGTAGTAAGTGCCTAGGTCTAAGCCTTGCAGCTGGAGCTTACCATTTCCATCCACAGCCAGGACAGCGCCGGATTCTCCCTCCGTGGCATGGCGGTAAACGCCGTTTGCACCAGTGGAAACCATCTTGACTTCAGACTCTTCTGAGCAGGATACATCGGAATACAGTCTAAATTCGGCTCCGGACAAAGTCTCCTGTGTTTCCTCATCTATCTTGGTGACGGTGATACCATAGGTGTAAATATCCTTGTCGGTTCCATCGGTCTGTGAGGAGCTGTCGTCATAAGGATCATTGTTGTAGCCTAAGAAAGCTTCATTGCCCAGGGCGTCGGTTGCAAAAGCGTTTTCATTGACGATTGCATCGTAGGTAACATACACTTTGGTAAGATTTGTTGTGGTAAGGAAATTCTCAGTGAATGCGATCTTAAAGGTATTGCCTTCACTGGTAAGGGTATATGCTACATTGCTATCGTTGGGGATCTCAGTTTTAGGATCCAGGCTGGAATACACTTTGATACTACTGGTATTCAAAGTAAGACCTTGGGACAGAGTATCGCCAATTTCAAACTTCAAAGCGGTTGCATCCTCAGGATAAGAGGGGACATCCACAGTCAGTTTGTATGTAACGGTATCGCCGATGGCTACCGTATTATCGTCGCCAGTCTCTACATCCTTGTCAATGGTGGGAGCCTCGCCCTTGACCCGGACAGTAGCGTCGTTCAGAATCCACTCACTGTTATCTTCGTCCCAAGCGGGAATAACTTCAGCAGTGGTAGGTTGATAGATCTTCACACCGCCATTTGCGGTCAGAAGATACTGGCCCATCTCCATCCCGGCAAAAGTAACCGATGTTGCATCCTTCCCGGCCTTTACATTAGTTGGAGTTAGGGAGATGTCTTCGCCCTTGATGGCAGCGGCCAGATCATGCCAGAAAGACTTAAAAGCTTCGTCGGCGCCCTGCTTAAAAGTTTCTGTAACAGAGTTATCCTCATCATTGATGTAGGCTTTGTAGGTTTCGTTGCCTTTGAGCCAATTTGCCACTTCTTCTACCCAGTAATACATAGGGGATTTGGGCTGACCGGATGACTGATCTACATCAACGGTGATGACCTGGTAGGCCGAAACAGTGGTGGTGTCATTGATGCCATTGACGGTGATGTTACCCTTTTCGTTGTAAACGCCGGGCAGAGCAAAACCGGTCAAGCTCATGGATAGTACAACTGCCAGTACCAGGCAGCAGGCCATGATTTGATGGAGAACTTTTTTGGTTTTCATGGATTGTCTTTCCTTTCTAATTTGATATTTTGAGGAGGTCGGTTCTGCCGAACGGTCGCGCACCATCCGGCAGAACCTTGGTCAACCTTGGCGGCATTATTTGATAGGGGATTTAGAGGCGCCGGTATCGTTTGGCCCCCCTTCTCGCGCAGAATATGCCGCCTATTCCAAGAGCCATGGTTAGGCTTCCGAGGAGGATAAATTGATTGGTTCCTCTCCCGCCGGTGACGGGGGGATCCATAGGCTTATTGTTGAGAAATTGATATCCAATTACGGTTTGTCCATCGGTATCATAAATCTGCTGAACAGCTGGTGGATTTGCCCTCCCTTGAATAACAATTTGTTCTGTTAGAAGTGTTCCATCGGGATCTACTTGGATTTCCCACTGCCCCTTGGGAATAGAATATCCATCCGGTGCTGTGGTTTCAACCAGACGATACGTTCCTTCGATGAGCCGGCCAAAATCCACCGCTCCTGTGACATCAGATGAGACGGTCTTCACCAGTTCCCAACAAGTTCCGGGATTTTGAACATCTAAAAGTCCTTCCCCATCCACCCCGGTGTGGACATGTCCATCTTCTGGATGGGAACATGTCAAACGGAACATTTGGAATTGGGCGCCTTCTAGGGGAAGATTTTGGTTTTTTCCGTCCACTTTTGTGAAGGAGAAGGGGACATCGGGCACTTCCCAATGGTTGGTAAATATCACCGCTTGGGTGCTGGTTATTCCCTCTGTGCCCGGCGGCATGATCTCCCCGCTGGCTTCTCTGCCTGCAATGGGATCACCCCCATTTATGGTTATGGAAGTTTCATAGCCTTCCCCAGAAGCATTGGGATCTGTTTCAGTCACGGTAAACTTTGTTCCTGTCGGCAGATCGTGGATGACGATATCCTCACCGTCTTTTAACGAAATGAAAGCGCCGTCGATTGTTACCGCTCCATCCAGTCCAATTGTTATGGTTCCCTCTTTTGGATCCTTCTGTCCTTGAATGGTCTTGGTGTAGGTGTAAGATTTATCAACAAGCGGGATAAATGGCGTATCATCGGGATGTTTCAGTATGAAAGAAAACTCAAAATCCCGATCTTTTTCTCCATGATTACCAGTCACTGCCTTTTGGATCTTCACATCCCCCAAGGTCTGCCGCAGTTGAAGACGGCCGTTGTTTCCCAGGTAAACCGCAACGGAGGTTTTATTCCCTTGTCCAACAACGTGAGGATTGATAGAATAACCTGCTGTCTCAGTAGCATTTTGCGTCTTATCCATGTCATAATCAGCTTGAGCGTAACGGGAAGTCCCCATTGGGATATACCAATATCCGTCTTGCTCATTCCACTGGGCATGCCTCAAAGCCCCTGTCTGGATCTCTGCATATTCTGTTTTGATGGGAACTTTATCTTGAGCCGACGAGGTCACGGTAAAGGTCTGCTTTAAATAGTAGCCCTCTTTTGGCTGTACTCTCCAGTTGGTAGCGAGAGTTCCATCTTGATCGGTATAAATTTTGGTATCCCGATAAAAACAGTAAAATTCATTCTCTTGGGACGGCTCAAAGGTTACGACGGTATTGGCGGTCTTTTGTCCATTTTTCTCGGTCCAGTCATTGGTATAGAAGGAATA
>CALCVR010000119.1 GCA_937905915.1 uncultured Eubacteriaceae bacterium | reverse complement strand
AGAGTGCTTTATTATTATACACAACTTCCTAATAAATTGCAAGCGTTTTCTTTAAAAAATTCAAGATAAGTTTTGTTCAACCTTTTCCCCCCTCTGTGGCAATGTGCTGAGGAGATAGGAAAAAATCAATCCCGCTATCATCAAAAGCAGGGAAACTACAGTTGTTGTATCTCCTCCAAGAGGTGGAACAATGGCCAAAACCGATCCTGCTAAAAGTCCGAAGACAATATAACTCATGATGCCATAAGCCTTCTGATATAAATAAGATACCAATTTGGCAAACAACAAAATAGATGCTACAAGGCCTAATGCAATAGGCAACATAGACAAAATATCAAAGGAAGTTAAAATATGAAGAAGCGTTTCATACGCGCCCAATGCCATTAAAATAAAAGAAGCGCTAATACCTGGAATAATGGTGCCAAATCCAATAATAGCTCCACTAAGGAATAGCATTCCAAAAGATTCATTCATCGGTCCGGACGACACTGGGTTAGCTTGGTTAAGAATCGCAAGTATCACAGTCACAACAAAGGCTATTCCTGCCCACACCAAATAGGATTTATGGAATCCTTTGTCATTGGCTTGATGTACCACTGCTGGAAAGGTCCCAATCATCAATCCAATAAAAAGGCAACGGATTTGGGTGTTATAATTTTCAAAAAGGTATTGGATAATGTTACTAAATAATAAAACCCCTAGTATGCCTCCAACCAGTAGCGGCCATAAAAATTTTATTTTTTCTCTAAACCCTCGGCAAAAATGGGCGATGGCATCGGTAAGCTTATCATAAATACCAAAAATAACAGCAATGGATCCTCCACTGACGCCAGGTGCAATAGATCCAATGCCAATTAAAAAACCTTTCGCAATATTTTGAATTGTCTTCATGCCAATAGTTCTCCTTCTCGTTGTTGGTATGAGAGGATTATATCATAAATCAGCCGCGAATCTATGGTTTAAAAGGTTTGTTTTCAGAAATTTAAAAATGATAGGCCTCACGTTTCCTATATGGAATACAATAAAACTTTGTATCCCATTTTATATTATTCTATCCATTTTGGATTCTTCCATACTTTTTATTTTATTATTGTATTTTGTTCATAAATCATCGCATTCATACTAGTTTTGCAGGATTCTCAGTTATATGCATTTATCACAAATAGTTTTATTGGCGTAATATTAAAAAATTCATTCTATATTATTTTTTGTTATTGTGTATATAATTAAAACAATTCATAAAGTGGAGAAATCTACCAAAATTGCAGCCGAGATGACGGCGTGCACCCGCACCGGTTATCACAAGTACACCTTTCCCCAAGATAACACCTACATTTACATCGACCTAGCCGATGCTTTTGCTGGCCGCAAGGATGTTTACATAGAGGTAATAGTCGGCGATGAAATGTCCAATTGGCCGACAGCGGCATCCTCTTTCCCTACGGCGCAGGCGGCAGTCTTGACAATGTATCTTATTGTTTTATAATTGACATGTCAATTATTGATATATCATAAAGGTGGTGATGTTTTGGAAAGCTCATTCCATATGCTTCTTTATCGAGCTTTTCATGCGCAGCGCAATTATCTCCGTCCTTTTTTGGACGAAATAGGACTTGGTTCCGGGCAGCCAAAGCTCATCTCTTACCTTGCAAAACACGGACCATGTCATCAGCGTCAGTTGGCCGACTATTTTGAAGTCGACCCGGCCGCCGTTTGCCGGATGCTCGATTCTCTGGAAAAAGGCGGCTTTATCATCCGTCAAGTGGATCAGAACAATCGACGTGCCGGTTTGGTTCAGCTGACCGATAAAGGGAAAAAGGTCAATGAATCCTGGCAGAATCATTGCAAGGATATGGAAGGTGTCCTTTTGGATGGCTTCTCCCCTTCCGAACGGGAACAATTTGCTCAGTACCTTTCTCGCGCTTACCATAATTTTCGTCAGCACAGGCAATCATAGCTAGGAGGAGGCGAAACCATGAACGATCTCAAACGACTGCTCAGTTATTTAGGACCTTATCGTAAAGACATGATTTTAGGGGCGCTTTTGGTATTGGCTGAGACCGTTTTTGAATTGATTATCCCTATTCTTATGGCCGATATTATCGATATTGGAGTGGCGAATCATGACATCCCTTTTATTTTACAAAAAGGGGTCCAAATGGGGATTTGCGCTCTCCTCTCCCTGCTGACAGGTTTGCTGTACGCCCGTTACGCCGCCCGCGCCTCCTATGGACTCGGATCCCGTATACGGGAGGCCCAGTATGAAAAACTGCAACGCTACTCCTTTACCAATCTGGATCACTTTGAAACTTCCTCACTGGTGACCCGCATGACGACCGATGTTACAGTGTTGCAAAACGCCATCAACGGCGGGTTTCGTCCCATGGCCCGCGGACCTGTTATGCTGGTCCTAGGGGTAGGGTTATCCTTCTGGATGAACGCCAAATTGGCGGTGGTTTTCTTGGTATGTACCCCTATCTTGGCTCTGACGCTGTATTTTATCGTCCGAAAGGTGGCTCCTATGTATCACCGGCTGCAAAAGGCCATGGACCGTCTCAACGACGTTGTCCAAGAGGGATTGACTGCCATCCGGGCTGTCAAAGCCTTTGTCCGCGGCCAGTATGAGGAGGAAAAATTTCAAACGGTCAATGACGACTTGGCCCAAACCAGCAAACAGACCTTTCACTACGCTGTTTTAAATCTGCCGGCCTTTCAGTTCACCATGTACGCCGCAGCCATTCTGATCATGTGGTTTGGCGGCAATATGATCTTACAAAGCCAGCTGCAAGTAGGCGATCTCACTGGATTCTTAAGTTATGTGTTGCAGGTCATGAACGCCTTGATGATGATCTCCAACGTCTTTTTGCTTCTCACCCGATCCTTGGCCAGCGCCAAACGAATTGTGGAAGTGCTGGATGAAGAGCCTACCCTTTCTTCCCCTCAAAACGCTTTGTCCTGTGTTTCCGATGGAAGCGTCCAATTCGAGCATGTTTCTTTCCGTTATTCCAAGAAGGCCCAGGAGGACGCCTTGTCAGACATCAGTCTCACCATCTCCCCAGGGCAAACAGTAGGCATTCTCGGCGTGACAGGCTCCTCTAAAACCACCTTGGTCCAGCTGATCCCACGCCTTTACGACGCGACAGGGGGACGCGTCCTGGTAGGCGGACACGATGTTCGGGAATACGATCTGGAAGTGCTTCGGGATGCAGTAGGCATTGTTCTACAAAAAAACGTATTGTTTTCCGGGACGGTGCGGGAAAATCTCCTTTGGGGCAATGAGCACGCCGATGACGGCGACATTTGGGAGGCCTGTCGCGCCGCCTGTGCCGACGAATTCCTAAAACGCATGCCAAAGAGGTTGGACACCGATCTAGGCCAAGGCGGCGTCAATGTATCCGGCGGACAAAAACAGCGATTGTGCATCGCAAGGACCCTTTTGAAACATCCCAAGATCCTCATCTTCGACGATTCCACCAGCGCTGTGGATACCGCTACCGAAGGACGCATCCGCGCCTCCCTGGCCAAAATGGAGGATATGACCAAAATCATCATCGCCCAGCGCATCACCTCGGTAATGGAAACCGATCAAATCGTCATTTTAGAGGACGGTAAAATCCACGCCATAGGCACACACCACGATCTTCTTCAGCACGATCCGATTTACCAGGAGATTTATGCGTCTCAAATGAAAGGAGGCGGTTTGGATGGAGAACAATGCAAAACGTCCTAAGAACCTAGGATCTACTGTCGGTTCCCTCCTATCCTACATGGGACGTCACAAATTGCTTCTTTTGGTTGTGGCTATCCTTGTGACCATCAGCGCTTTGGCCAATCTCTTGGGCACCTATATGATCCGTCCGGTGGTAAATAATCTGGTGGATGGAAACGTTAGGACTTTGGCAGCCGGCGTCCTAGTCACCGCCGCCATCTATGGGTTGGGTGTTTTAGCCGCCTATGGTTATACACAGACCATGGTGAAAGCCGCGCAAAAAGTACTGTTCGACATCCGAAGGGATCTCTTTTCCCATCTTCAGACCCTTCCCCTCCGCTTTTTCGATACCCAGCGCCACGGCGATATTATGAGTTATTTTACCAATGACGTGGATACCATCTCCGAAGCGCTTAACAATAGCTTTACCATGGTCATCCAGAGTTTTATCCAGATTGTAGGTACTTTTATCCTGCTGTTTATCCTCAACTGGAGGCTCTCCCTTGTGGCGGTGGTATGTTATGGGGCGATGTTTCTTTACATTCGATACAGCGGAAAGCGCAGCAAGCAGTATTTTACCCGTCAGCAAATCATCCTAGGGGATTTGGACGGATACGTAGAGGAGATGATCGGCGGACAAAAGGTTGTCAAGGTCTTTAACTATGAAGAGGAAAACCTCAAAGTCTTCCGGGAGAAAAATGAAGCGTTGCGCAAAGCCGGCACCAGTGCCCAAAGCTACGCCGCTACCATGATCCCTGCCATCGTCAGCATCTCCTACATCAACTATGCCATCGTGGCGGTGCTGGGAGGCATCATGGCCATGAACGGCCAAACCGATGTAGGAAGTCTGGCCAGCTATCTGGTATTTGTCCGCCAGGCCGCTATGCCCCTCAACCAGTTCACCCAGCAAAGCAATTTTCTTCTGGCCGCTTTGGCCGGCGCCGAACGCATCTTCGACGCCATGAAGCAAAAGCCGGAGGTGGATGAGGGAACCATCGATCTGGTCAACGTCCGGGAGCAAGACAACAAGCTTGTTGCCTGCCGAAAAAAAACCGGCCGTTGGGCCTGGTCGGAATCCGGAAAACAGCTGGTTCCGCTGAAAGGCGATGTTCGATTTGAGCATGTTACCTTCGGTTACGACGAAAGGCATCCCATTTTAAAGAATATCAGTCTTTATGCCAAACCTGGGCAAAAAATTGCTTTTGTGGGGTCCACCGGCGCAGGGAAAACCACCATCACAAACCTTATCAATCGATTTTACGATGTGCAGGAAGGCCGTCTCCTATATGACGGCATTGACGTTCGTACCATTCGCAAGGACGCGTTGCGCCGTTCTTTAGGAATGGTCCTCCAGGATACCCATCTATTCACCGGCACTATAGCCGATAATATCCGGTTTGGTAAACTGGATGCTACACAGGATGAAATCGTCCATGCCGCAAAAATCGCCAACGCCCACTCCTTTATCCGCCGTCTCCCCCAGGGATACGACACTGTCCTGACCTCGGACGGCGCTAATCTCTCCCAAGGCCAACGCCAACTTTTGGCCATCGCCCGGGCCGCTGTGGCCGATCCCCCGGTCCTTATTTTGGATGAAGCCACCTCCAGCATCGACACCCGAACCGAAGCTCTCATTGAAAAGGGAATGGATCGTCTTATGGAAGGGCGGACGGTATTTGTCATTGCCCACAGGTTATCCACCGTCCGCAATGCCGACGCCATCCTTGTATTGGAACACGGCCAAATTGTAGAGCGGGGATGCCATGAGGAGCTATTGGCTCAAAAGGGCGAATACTATCAGCTTTATAACGGTATGTTTGAATTGTCGTAATCTAGTAAAGAAGCAGAAAAAGATGAGCTTTGTAACAAG
>CALCVR010000118.1 GCA_937905915.1 uncultured Eubacteriaceae bacterium | reverse complement strand
CCCGCCGATATCCGCAAGGAGGGCCCTCTTTACGACCTTCCCCTACTGCTTGCCATTTTGAAAGCTACCAAACAACTCCAGTTTGACGAGTCGGATTGTGTCTTTCTGGGAGAACTTTCACTTACAGGGGAGGTTCGTCCCATCAACGGCGTCTTGCCTATGGTCATCGAGGCTCAAAAGGAAGGGTTTTCCCAGGCATTTGTCCCAGCCGACAACGCCGCCGAAGGGGCGGTAGTGGAAGGAATACAAGTCTATCCAGTGGAGCACATTAAACAGCTGATTGCTCATCTTTCAGGGGAAAAGCTCATTCCGGTGGCATCCCAGAAGGATACGCCTCAGGAGGATGGATCCCCGCTTCTGGATTTCGCCGATGTGCGAGGCCAGGAGGAAGCCAAACGCGCCTTGGAGGTGGCGGCGGCTGGAGGTCACAATGTGCTGCTTATTGGTTCACCGGGATCGGGTAAAAGTATGCTTGCCAAACGCCTGCCCTCCATCCTGCCCGACATGACCTTTGAAGAGAAGCTGGAAACCACCATGCTCCATTCCATTTCCGGGAATCTTCGCCCAGGCTCCTCCCTGATTCAGACGAGGCCTTTCCGAGCTCCCCATCACACGGTGTCGCCTGCCGCTTTGGCCGGCGGCGGATCGGTACCGCGGCCGGGGGAATTGTCCCTTTCCCATAACGGGGTCCTATTTCTAGATGAACTGCCGGAATTCAGCCGTCCTTCCTTGGAGGTTCTCCGCCAGCCCTTGGAGGACGGAAAGGTTACCATCTCGCGGGTAGGGGGGACCTTCAGTTATCCCTGTTCGGTTATGCTGGTATGTGCGATGAACCCCTGTCCCTGTGGGTATTATGGTCATCCCACACGTCCCTGCACCTGTAACAAACGGTCGGCAAACGCCTATCTTTCCAAGATATCCGGGCCGCTTTTGGATCGCATTGACATTCATGTGGAAGTGCCGCCGGTTCAGTTCGACGCTTTGTCGGATAAACGTCCGTCGGAGAGTTCAGCTTCCATCAAAGAGAGGGTCAACCGGGCTAGAGACATCCAACGGAAACGTTATAAAGATATGGACTTTAGTTGTAATGCCCGTTTGACTCCATCCAGTATCCGAGAGGCGTGTCCCATGACCGATGGAGCGGAAAGCATGTTGCGTCAGGCCTTTGATATTTTGGGATTGTCGGCTCGGGCCTATGACCGGGTTCTGAAGGTATCCCGCACCATTGCCGATCTGGATGGTGCTCAAGTCATTGACACCGCCCATGTAGCTGAGGCCATTCAGTACCGCAACTTGGATCGAAAATACTGGAGCCGGGATCAAAAATAGGATATCTTAATACTATTTGTATTATACATATTGAAATATACAAATATTGACGGAAAATGCTGCGGGATTTTCAAAGGGATCTGTGAACTTTGAAAAAAGAAGGAAAAGTATATGGCGGTATGAGAATGGGAAAAAGAGTAATATGGACAAATGTTAAACTTCAATGGTCAGAAAGAAAGGGCGAAAAAACATGATAAAAATTCGTGTAGTGTGGACGGGGGGGACCATTGGAAGCAGCCGTAAGGATGGTGTAGCCGATGTAGATCAAAATCGTCCCAGCCAGATTTTGGAGCAGTATGGAGAAGCTTGGGGTGGAAATGTCTCCTTTGAAGACCGGCGTCCGGTCAATCTTCTCAGTGAAAACCTGCATTGTTCCGACTGGAAAGCCATTTGGAAAGCGGTAGTGGATGGAGGCTTTGACGGCATAGACGGCGTCCTGGTGGCCCATGGGACCGATACCCTTCATTATACCGCCTCTGCTCTTAGCTTTGGACTGTCAGGAGTACCTGTGCCGGTTATCCTGGTGGGATCCAATCTGCCTATCGACGAGCAAGGCAGCAATGGCATCGCCAATTTTGCCGCCGCTGTGCAGTACATTCAGCAGGCGCCTATGCCAGGCGTCTTTTCCGCCTACCAAAATCCAGGGGAAAAAGCGGTTCCGATCCACTTGGGCAGCCGGCTGATGCCGTGCCAGCCCTTTGTCCATCGATTTGGCAGCGCGGTTATGCCCTTTGGCATCATGGAGGATGGCCACTTCCATCTTACCCAGGAGGGAAAACACATTGTGGAGAATAATCAACAGCCTCCGTCGTCAGGGCTGAAGTTTTCTCAAGTGGAGTTTTCTCCCCAAGTGCTGTATATCCAGCCTTATCCAGGCATCGACTATAGCCGCTATGATTTAGAGAATGTCAAAGCGGTGGTACACAGCTTGTATCATGCAGGAACAGCGTCTGTGAGAGAGCCGTCCAGCTTAGCCAGATGGGTGGAACAGTGCGGTGAATTGGGTATCCCAGTTTATCTTGCCCCTATAGAGGGAGGAGAAGAAATGTATCGTTCCTCCCGGGAGCTTCTGGATGCTGGAGCAAAGCCGCTTCCCGGAATGACAGCCCATAGTGCAGTCGTCAAAGTGATGATGGCCTGCGGCATGTTTGAGAGAGAAGATTGGGATAACTTCCTTATGCAACCGTTGGCAGGAGAATTCCTCAAATAAAATGATGACAGAAAAAGCAGGAGAGAACATTTGAATCTCTCCTGCTTTTGATTTGGCCGTGTTTACGATTGAACCGGCGCCTGTGCCATTTGCATCAGGTATTGATAAATAGCGGAAAAAATCCGCACGCCGACGGCTCCTAAACAGGAAATAACGGTGATGCCGGCCAGGATAAAAATAGCTACCGCCGATTCCATAAGATCATCTACCGTACAAATGGATAAAACGGTTACAATCAGATAGATAGCGCTGACCATTCCCATGCCGGCTGACGACCAGTTGAGACGCGAGACATTGACGAAAGAAAAATAATCCTCTTTTTTCAGATTGTTAAAGACCTGTATCAGATTCCACAAGATAGCAAGACATACGATTCCGGAAAGATAAATCAGGCTGCCCGTCAAAATCGGATGGATGGCTTCCCCTAAGGGAAAGCTATGGAGAATAGACCGGAAGGTTTTAAAAAAATAGTAAGCGCCAAATAGCAAAAATGGAATACACAGGGAAAACAATACCTTTAGACCCACAACTGTTTTGGATGCTAAACTATGCTGCCCAATGATTTTCATTTCAGAAACCTCCTATTTGAATTATGATTTATCTGTAGTATATCACAAATAAACCGAAATTCAATAGTTATTTACTGAATATCAATAAAAATAAATGAAAATAGAGAAGTGCGACCTCTATGCCGCACTTCTCTATTTTAAAACAATGTTATGGAGTAATGAGGATGGAGGATTCCACGGAAACATTGGAAAAAACGCCATCTATACCGGCTACATAGAAGGAGAGAACGCGTAAACCGGCCGTTCCAACCGACATGTGGATGGTATAGATACGGGAATCTCCATGATCCTCGACGCTTATTACATCATATCCCATGGAACGTCCAAGCTCGTTTCGGATGGATAGTTTTGTGGCGCTTTGATTGGTTACAATCCGAACGGCAAAGGACTGATTAACGCTGGCGCTGGACTGATCCACAATGGCCTCATACACCATAGCGGGATCGGCTTGAGGAAAGTTCACCCTAATTTGGAAGGGAACAGGATTCGACCAGTGTCCATCCTGCTGCACCAATACGCTGAGAGTACGTTGACCGGCAGTAGCTACGGATGTATGGATGGTCCAAATCTTTTGACCGTCTTGAATAACAGAATGGACCGAGGAAAGTCCTAAATACCGTCCGTTTTCGTTGATTAGTGCAACGCGGGAAACTTCAGGAGGAGTGGATACGGTCAAGGTAATGTCTTCATTGATTAGATAGTCGGATTTATCAGTGGCAACTGAAATGGAGCTTTTCGGGGCAACATTTACAAGACAGTATGCTTCGCTCCAAGTAAGTCCGCCGTCCAGGGATGCTTTGACACAGTACTCCTGTACTTCCTCAGAGGAGTTGGCAGGGAAGGAGAGAGAAGCTGTTTGCTGGCCGCTGGTTCCGGAAGTGAAACCGCGGATTCCTGCCACCGGTTGATCATTTTGGAACGCTTGCAACAATACGGAATCATAAAGGCCTTGTCCCATTACGACTAGGGAAACCTCTCCGCCAGAGGAAGGAAGAGTACCATCCTGATTTTGAATACGATCAATGGATTGTTCTACAGATTTACCGGTAAACATGACCTCGCTTAAACCGTAGAAACCGTCGCCGCCCCAAGTGCCTACGGCAGGATCGGGATCGGCTGTAATCCGGACGTATTGAGTCCTGACGCCATTAAAGTTCACAGGCTGCCCGTTGGTGAGATTGGTGGCTTTCATGGCGGATTCACCGGTGCCTTTGGCAAATTCAAATGTAGCACCGTCGCCTCCCAAGGTCTGCCAATGCTGGCCGTCCTCGGAGTAGGTGATGGTAACTTTGCGAAGGCCCCGCTTTAGTGTGACGGTAGGATCCGGTTTGTTGCTTTCGTATTGATTGTGGTTCCAGATATACATTTGTTCCAAAGAAACCGGTTGCTCGAAGGTGTATTGGATCCAGGCATTGGCTCCTGGATTTTCACCCGAATGCCACATCCCATTGGCGTCAAAAGCATTGCCGTGGGTGGCATTGACATCGCCGGATTGGCTCAAACCGGAACCGTCGGATGTCCGGACGCCGCTGCGGCTGTCGTCCCACTGGCTGGGAGAATAACCTGTGGCCGGGACTACAAAATGATCGCCAATGGTTACCACAGCCCGCGCCTGGATATTCTTACTGTTGCGCACATCCTCGGGAAGATGTTGAAAGCTTCCGGTAAAGACATAGGTTCCCTTTTGCATGCTGTCATAAATTGGAGTACCGTTGTCCCATTCCACATCCAAGGAGATGGCGGTGGCGTCGCTTAGTTTAACCTCCATGGATTGGGGAAGATTAAGCTGATTCTTAGAAGCGCCTGTGGTTTGATAGCGCTGAAGGGCGCCGGGAGCCTTTTGCATCTCCCGCGTTTCGGGCATATCCTGGGAAGAGAGGATAACCTCCGAAAGCACCAGGGATTTTTTAGAATCGGGATTGTCCAATTGAATGCGGACATAACGGGCGGACGTATTTAACACTGCCTTGATGCTGGGATCCGGCACCTGTGTTAGATGGATCGCCGTGACGCCTTCTTTATTAGAGAGGGTTTGAGGGGTATCGTCGTCGGCGAAGGGGGAATCGGAGGCAAAAATCCAGAAATCGTTGAGATTTTGCTTCGCTTCGTCCTCACGATTCCAGATGGCAATATCGCCGATTTCTTTACTTTCCCCCAGATCTACCTGCCACCACGGATAATACTCGTCGGTGGTGCTGAACACCCGATCGTGTCCGATATCGCCGTCCAAGATTCCGTCGGCAGCGCGGTCGCCGTACCAACGTCCGTACAACGACGACTGAGATATAGGCTTTTTATAGGCTAGGTTCAGGGAGGTATCGTAATCCTTATACCAACTGGAAGGAATCTCTTCCACATCGGGAAGCTTCTCATAAGCCTCGCCGATCTCCATGAGACGTTTTACCGTATTGGCATCCAGCTTACCTTCCGGATTCGGGGCGGCATTTAGGATAAAGGAAGCATTCTTTTTATTTTGGGAGTAGAGCAGATCCAGCACCCAGTCTACGCTTCGCAGTTGGTCGGTGGGATAATGGGCCTTCCAGAACCACTCTCCCTGAAGATTATGGCAGGCGGCGGCAGGCAGATCATACCAAGAGGGGATGGTCTGTCCCGCTCCATTTTCAAAGATGTTGAGATCGGTATGGGTATCGTTGGTTTCGCAGCTGATATTGAGGATAATACAGTTGGGTTGTAAACGGTGCACCAGCGACGCTACCTCTTCATAGGGGAGTTCGTCATAAGTAGGGCCTCCCCAATCGGTATTCCAACCATCGAGAATCAGAAAAGGAATGTCACCGTAATTGGTCATCAATTCTTCGATTTGATCTAGAATATACTGTTTTGCTTCCTCATAGTCCGGCTTGCCAGAGAGATCTCCGGGATTGCGGACACCCAGATTCAGATCCAAAATAGAGAAATAAAGTCCTGCGCTGATTCCACGGCTGCGGAAAGCATCCAAATATTCCTGCACCACATCCAGATCCGGGACGCTGCTGTTTTCTACGTCATGGGTACTGACTTTGCTGGGCCATATATCAAATCCATCATGATGCTTGGTGGTTAAACAGGCCCATTCCATTCCGGCTGATACCGCTGCATCGGCCCATTGTTCCGGATCCAGGTCGGTAGGATTAAAATATTTCTCGTCGGCAAA
>CALCVR010000117.1 GCA_937905915.1 uncultured Eubacteriaceae bacterium | reverse complement strand
TAATTCGGACTACGATCTTTTATAATAAAATACACATTGAATAATGAACAGGTGTTTAATAATGCAAAAACCAAAAGACGAAGTACGGGCTCGCATCATAGATGCTGCTACTTCAGAGTTTACCCAATATGGCTATCAAAAATCCTCTATGCGGCGTATCGCTCAGCAGGCCGACATCACTCCTGGCAATATTTATGCCTACTTTGGCGGTAAAGAGGATTTGTTTCATCATATTTTAGGACCTACCGTCCAGCAATTGGACGATTTAATTTTCAGCATCTCCAAGGGGGAAACTATTTCGTTACCCACCATTGAACAGATGACCGATGCCATTGCCCATGTCTTTTTGTGCAACCGCATTCAATTCCTTATTTTAATGCAAGGCAGCGAAGGTTCTCCTTATGAGCACATCCGTGCCCATGTGGTGGACATTGCCGCTCGCCGTATTTCGGATGAACTAATGCCCTATCTTTCCCCAGGAGCCGATCAGTCGATTTTAGCCGAAACTTTGGCTATCTCCATGGTTCACGGGGTATTTCATATTCTCAATCGCTTTGAGGGAGACGCCGACGGGTTGCATGCCGTATTGCGCCGATTTTTGATCCTGATGCTCAAGGATATTGACACCAGGATGTAATTCCATTTTATTTTATCGCAAAGGAGCTTGCCTATGAGCAGTTTTGTCCATCTCAAAGACGTCGTAAAACAGTATAAAATGGGAGAGGTGACCATCACCGCCTCCGACCACATTTCATTTGACATTGAAAAAGGAGAATTTGCCGTTATCGTCGGTCCCAGCGGCGCCGGTAAAACCACGGTGCTCAATATTCTAGGCGGAATGGATCACTGTGACGGCGGTGTTATTTCGGTCGACGGACGTGATATCAGCGGTTTTAATGCCCGTCAGCTAACCGAGTACCGCCGGTATGACATTGGGTTTGTCTTTCAGTTTTATAATTTAGTGCCCAATTTGACCGCCAGGGAAAATGTGGAGCTGGCCACCCAGATTTGCAAAAATCCCATGGATGCGGCACAGGCGCTTATCGATGTAGGGCTAAAGGACCGTCTTGATAATTTCCCAGCCCAGCTTTCCGGCGGCGAACAGCAACGCGTATCCATCGCCCGCGCATTGGCAAAACGTCCTAAATTGCTTCTGTGCGACGAGCCCACCGGCGCTTTGGATTACAATACCGGTAAAAGTGTTTTAAAGCTCCTGCAAGATACCTGCCGTAAAAGCCATATGACGGTTATCGTCATCACCCATAATCTGGCCCTTACCCCCATGGCGGACCGCGTGATCAAACTGAAAAACAGCAGGGTTCAGGACATCATCCTCAACTCCAATCCCACCCCAGTCGACCAGATCGAATGGTGACTTTGACCACACGGTAGAATCGAGGTTTTTCGTTTTTATGAGAAGACGTTCCGCCATTGTAAAAGAAGCGCTCCGCGAGATCTGGAAAACACGCAATCGTTTTTTATCTATCCTAGCCATTGTGGCCATCGGCACCGGTTTTTTCGCCGGTGTAAAATCCAGCTGTCCAGATATGATCCTCAGCGCTACCCAGTATTATGAGGATACACAGTTATCCGACCTTCATCTGTTGTCCACCTTCGGGTTCAACGACGATGATTTGGCCGCTATCCGGCAGATAGACGGTATCCGAGGATTTATGCCGGCCTATTCAGTGGACGTCATGGAAGGCGACGATCAGAACTCCAGCACGATTTTAAAAGTGTTGTCCATTTCTCAAAACGCCAGCGATTCCGATGATCCCAACAATTTAAATCAGCCTACGTTGGTGGAAGGGCGGCTGCCTGAAAAATCCGGTGAATGCGTTGTGGACCGCGGTATGAAAGCTCCCAGTTCCTTTACATTGGGAAATACCATCACCCTCCGTTCTGGCAATGATACACCCTTGAGCGATACCTTACACACCGATACCTATACCATTGTGGGCATCGTCAACTCCTCTTCCTACATCAATTTTGAACGGGGCAATACCCTTTTAGGGGACGGCAGCATCGACGCTTTTATTATGGTGCCGGAAGAGGATTTCGTCCTGGATGTCTACACCGACGTTTATCTCACGCTGGATTCTACAGAGAGGCTTTCCCCCTTTGAATCCCCTTATGAGAACGCTGTGGATACCGCCTCTCAAGAACTTGAAGCTTTGGCTGATAGGCGTTCCAAAGAGCGGTACGATGAGCTCTACACCCAAGCCAAGGAAAAATTGGACGACGCCAAACAGGAGTTGGCCGACGGCGAAGAAAAGCAGGCTACAGAATTAGGGGATGCTTGGCAAAAAATCCAAGACGCCCAAAAAGAATTAGACGACGGATGGGCGGCCTATTATGCCGGCGTGGAAGAATTTAACACAAAGATTTCCCAAGGCCAGGCCCAAATCGATGAAGCTCAGCAGAAAATCGAAGAAGGGGAAGCTCAGTATCAAGAAGGGCTCAAACAGTACCAAGAGGGAAAAGCTCAGTACGATCAGCAGCTGCCCGCGGCATGGGAACAAATCGGCCGGTATGAAAATCAGGCCGAGCAGCTGGAGCAGCAGTTAACTGAAGGGCAACAGAAGTTGGAGGATGCCACTTTGTTGCTGCAACTGGTAGGACAGGTTCTTCGTGATTATGAAAACACCTATCTTCCTGACGCATCGGCCTTTCCGGAGGATTTAAACCAAACGTTGGAACAAATTGAGTCCCTCAGCAGCGTGATTCCCGAGGGTACCCTACCGGAAGGCATTACGTTGGAACGTATTTTAAGCCAATATGTGACCCTGGATCCATCCAATGGGCTGCAAAAGCTGGTAAAACAGCTGATCAAAAAGCAGGCCGATTCCATGATTTCTTCCATGGATGAGCAACTTGCCGACCAGGAACAACAGCTGGAAGAAGGGCAAAACGGTCTCCTCACTCTGCAAACCGGTATCCAAGACGCCCGCAGGCAGCTGGAGGACACCAAAAAACAGTTGGAGGACGCCAAACAAACTCTGGATCATTCCCGCAAGCAGCTAGACGATGGAAGTGCCCAGTTGGCTTCGCAAAAAGAAACCTTTTCTTCAGAAAAAGCAAAGGGACAAGAGAAGCTGGATCAATCCAAGAAGGAGTTGGAGAAAGGCGATGAATCTCTTGTTCAGGCCAAGTCCGAATATGATTCGGGCAAAGCGGAGTCCGATCAGAAGCTGGAGGACGCCCGCAAACAAATTGAGGACGGTGAGCGTCAGCTAGCCGATTTGACGGAACCTACCTGGTATGTGTGGGATCGAAGCAATAATCCCGGCTACTCCAACTATGAGGAAGACGCTCAAAAGGTAGATGCCGTTGCGGCTGTGTTTCCTGTATTCTTTATCTTGGTAGCAGCTTTGGTGTGTTTGACTACCATGACCCGCATGGTGGAAGAGCATAGAACCCAGATCGGCACCATGAAGGCTTTAGGATATTCTCGACGGGTTATTATGTCCAAATACCTCTTTTATGCGGTATCCGCTAGTTTCTTAGGCAGCGTCATTGGTTTGGCTGTGGGATTCCAGCTTTTCCCCCGCATCATCATCGGTGCTTATGGGATCCTTTACGACATGCCCAATCCCCTTACCCCCATCCATTGGGACTACGCCCTTTGGTGTACATTGGCCGCTGTCGCTTGCACCGGCCTCGTTACTTTGGCGTCCTGTTACAAAGAGCTTCTAGCCTATCCTGCCCAACTGATGCGTCCCCGCGCTCCAAAAGCCGGTAAACGCGTTTTGTTGGAGCGCGTCACCTTCCTTTGGTCCAGGCTTAGCTTTATCTATAAAGTCACCCTGCGCAACCTGTTCCGTTACAAAAAGCGCATCCTTATGACGGTCATCAGCATTGCCGGCTGTACAGCCCTTATGCTCACCGGTTTCGGGCTTCAAAATTCCATCGCCTCCATCGCGCCAAAGCAATTTGGATCTATTTTCCTCTACGACGGCATCGCCGCTATGGACGACGCCGTATCTTCCCAAGACGTCGCCATCCTTCAGGAGAAAATAGCCGCTGCCGACGGTATCCAGGATTGTTCCCCCATCTTGCAGCGGGAAATGGACATTACCAATGGCAAAACAGTAAAAAGCGCCACCTTGTTTGTCCCCCAATCCGCAGAGGATTTTTCCCGTTATGTCTCCCTTCAGGAACGTGTGGGGCAAAAGCCTCTCTCCTTATCGGACGGCGGTGTGATCCTTACGGAGAAATTAGCCAAGATGCTGGATGTGGAGGCGGGCGATTCGGTCACCCTGACAAAAGCCGACGGGCGTCCTCTTGAGACGACAGTATCGGCTGTGACGGAAAACTACGCCATGCATTATATCTACATGACTCCAACCCTCTACGGGCAGCTGTTTGGGGAGGCCCCTTCCTACAATATGATCGTATTCCGCTTGACCGAGGGCGCCGACCAGGAAGCCGTATCCAATCTCCTAATGTCCTATGACAATGTGCTGGGCGTCTCTTACACGTCAGAGATTAACGACAGCTTTAGTGACACCATCAGCAGTCTCAATAGCATCGTGTGGGTGCTGATTTTATCTGCTGGCGCTTTGGCCATCATCGTGCTCTACAACCTTACCAACATCAACGTCAATGAGCGCATCCGGGAGCTGGCTACCATCAAAGTGTTGGGCTTTTACGATCGAGAAGTTTCGGCTTACATTTACCGCGAAAATATCATTTCTTCCCTGATGGGAGTGGCGGCAGGATTGGTTCTTGGGATTTTCTTTGAGAAATTTGTCATCCAAACCGCCGGGGTTGATGCCGTCATGTTCTCGCCCGACATTGCTCCGTACTGCTTTATTTTGTCGGACTCATTAACCCTCCTGTTTATCGCAGTGGTCAATTTTACTTTCTACTTTAAACTTAAAAAGATCGATATGGTGGAATCCCTTAAGTCGGTGGAGTAATTTCCCCTTCTTTTGGGATCCCTCCTCAAAAAGGAGATGTTCCCTATGAATCAACCGGAAGCCAGTGTAGCCATCCAAGTTCTCCCCGACGTGCAGGGAGATGAATTGCTCCGCATTGTGGATGAAGTGATTGCTTACATCAAGTCCAGCGGGCTCCCCACCTACGTGGGCCCCTTTGAAACCACCATTGAGGGGGATTACGACGA
>CALCVR010000116.1 GCA_937905915.1 uncultured Eubacteriaceae bacterium | reverse complement strand
CCCGCCATAATGGCGGTGAAGGAGGAGCCTACCGATCCACGGGACCCCACCAAATACCCATGGGCCACTGAATCGGCCACCAGCTTTTGAGCGGTGATGTACATAACCGAGAACCCGTGCTTGATGATGGAATCCAGCTCCCGTTCCAAACGGTCCTTGACGATGTCAGGCAATGGGTCGCCGTACACCTCCCTGGCCCTGGTCCAACAGATCTCCTGGAGCTGCTCCTCCGACCCCTCGATGGAGGGCGGGAAAGTGCCGTCCGGGATGGGCTGGATGTTCTCAATCATGTCTGCGATCTTGTTGGTGTTTTCCACCACCACCTCATAGGCCTTTTGTTTCCCGAGATACTCAAATTCCTTGAGCATCTCCCCTGTGGTACGCAGATAGAGAGGGGGCTGACTGTCGGCGTCTTGGAATCCTTGTCCCGCCATGAGGATACGGCGGAACACCTCGTCCTCCGGGTTTAGAAAATGAACGTCGCAGGTGGCCACGCAGGGTTTCCCTAACCGTTCGGCTAAAGTTACAATGGTGCGGTTGTGTTCCTTGAGGCCCTCTTCGTCCGGGACAGTCCCCTGCCGGATCATAAATTCATTGTTGGCAAGGGGCTGGATCTCCAAATAATCGTAAAAGCTGGCGATGTCCAGCAGCTGATTGAAGGGGCGGCCAGAACGGACGGCATCGTATAATTCTCCCGCCTCGCAGGCGCTGCCCACCAGCAGCCCCTCCCGGTATTTAATGAGCTCGCTGCGGGGGATGCGGGGCTTTTTGTGGTAGTACTGTAGATTGGACAGGGACACCAATTTGTAAAGGTTCTTAAGGCCTACATAGTCCTTGGCCAAGATGATCATGTGATAAGGCCTCAGCTTCAGCGGGTCTCCTCCGGCCAAGGCGGTGTTGATGTGGGAGATGTCTTTTGTGCCGGTGGTTTCCTCCACCAGTTTGAGCATCCGCACAAAGATCTGCGCCAGCACCGCCGCGTCGTCGCAGGCCCGGTGATGGTTAAAGGGATCCAGCTTGAGATGCTTGGCCACCGTGTCCAGCTTGTGATTTTTGAGCTGAGGGAATAAGCTTCGGGCCATGGGGACGGTATCGATGTAGGTCACGTCAAAGGGGATGCCGCACCGCTTGGCCGCCGCCATGCAGAAGGAGACGTCAAAGGACGCATTATGGGCCACCAAAGGTGCGTCCCCGCAGAAGGCGAGGAACCTCTCCATGGCCTCTTTTTCCAAGGGGGCATCGGCTACCATTTCGTCGGTGATGCCGGTTAGCTCTGTAATTTTAGGAGGGATGGGCTTTTGGGGATTGACAAAGATATTAAAATTCTCCAGCACCTCTCCGCCCCTGACACGGGCGGCGCCGATCTCGGTGATGCGCTCGGCTGATGCGCTCAGGCCGGTAGTCTCTAAGTCAAAGACAATAAATTCTCCATCAAAAGGTCTCTCTTGACGGCCGGTGACGGCCGGCACCATGTCGTTGACATAGTAGGCTTCAATGCCGTAAATTACTTTAAAATCGGTGCCGTCTTTGCAGATATCTCGACAAGCGTTCATGGCTTCGGGATAGGCTTGTACCACACCATGATCGGTGATGGCTATCGCTTTATGCCCCCATTTGGCCGCCTGCTTGATGAGTTTACCGGCCGGAGTCATGCCGTCCATGGATGACATGGTGGTATGCATATGGAGTTCCACTCGTTTTACATCGGCATGATCCTCCCGGCCCACCGCCTTGACGGTTGAAATGGAGGAAGCACGCATACTGTACTCCCGGTCGTATTTATCAAAACTGTATTCGCCATAAACCAACACACTGTTTCCATTTTTTAAGGAAGAGAGATCAGCCGCTTTCTTTTTGCGCTGGATCACCTTGACTGAAATAGAACTGGAAAGGTCGGTGATGTTAAAGCTGAGAATTAAGGTATTTCCGTCCTTAGATTCGCGGCTCTCTAGCCCAAACACCTCTCCCCAAACAGTATAATTTCCCTGTTCGGGGGGGATATCTTTCAGACGAGTGGGATTCTCTCGAATAGCCTTGCCCATAATAATATGGGCAGAGTTGGGATCATAAGGCATGTCGCCCATCATCGTTGCTTTTGCCTTTTTTTGACGCGGCTTTTTGGAAACTGCTTCTGTGGGAGACGCCGGCGAAGGAGTAGGAACAGGTCCTTCCAAATCAAAAGGTACTTCTTCCGGCGGAATACGTTCTTCTAGTGGAGCCTCGTCAGGATAAGGTATCCCATGATCCGCCTGCGCCGCAGGTGGAACCCAATCGTCGGTCTGAGGAGCCGGAATAACCTCCTTGGTTTCAGTGACGCCGGTAAACTCTAATTTGACAAAAGTCCAAATTGTTCGGCAATGACCTTTTGCAGCATTTGATCACATCCAGTGGACTGCAAAACCCACAGGCCGCCGTGGGTCAGCCGGATGGTCAAAACACCGTCGGCCAACTCATAGGTAGCGCCGTCCAATGTGCCGTTGACGCCGGCGTTGTCCCGCCTCACATGCTCCACTAAGCTGGGGATGCAATCGGCCGTCAGGCATTCTTTGGGGTAATGGGAATGAATGCGTACTTCTGAAAGGCCCAAACCTTTTGCAATTTGATCCTCCACTGCAAAGAGAGTAGTATGTACGACAAAGCATGGAAATCCAATGTCGATTTCCATGCTCTTTTTGAATTCTCTGTATTGTACATGATTGACCTGGCCGTCCCCTACCTGGGACAGCAAGGCCTCATCCCCCACGTATTCGCCGAAAATGGCAGAAACGGTTTTTTCATTCATTCTAAATCCTCTAACCAATTAAAAATTAAAGTCGTTCAATTTCCTTCATCAATTCTTCTATCAGCTCATCTTCCGGCACTTTTTTCACAATTTGGCCTTTTTTGAAAATAAGTCCGCATCCGTCGCCGCCTGCAATGCCGATGTCGGCATCCCGGGCTTCTCCCGGCCCGTTGACAGCACATCCCATTACTGCCACCTTAATGTTTTTTTCGCAGTTCTGGAGCCGTTGTTCCACCTGACTGGCTAAACCAATTAAATCGACTTTGGTACGGCCGCAGGTGGGGCAGGATACCAAATTGACCCCTTGCCTACGTAGGCCCACCGCCTTCAGCAAATCTACGCCTGCGTAAACCTCTCTCACCGGAGGCGCCGTCAAAGAAACG
>CALCVR010000115.1 GCA_937905915.1 uncultured Eubacteriaceae bacterium | reverse complement strand
GTTCTTTATCCTCCATGTCCTTGGCCATTTTGCCCATCATGGTGGCTTCGCCTACCTGCTGGACGATCATATAGCCTTCGCCGTCCAGCACTGTAGCGCCACGGAATAGGCTATGGGCATCCACAAAGGTATCGCCGGTGATATTTTCCGGGATATGGAACCCCTCTTCCGCAGCCGATTTGGGGCATTCCTCCGCTTCGCCGTTTAAGGCGCTGTTGTCCACCGATAGGACACCGTCGGCCAAGACGCCGTCGGCTAGGATCTTATCACCCGATTGAAGCAGCACCACGTCGCCTACCACCAAATCGTCTACTTCAATGACCTTTAAGGAGCCGTCACGGATGACCTTTGCAGTATCCTTTTTCTGGGATTCTTTGAGTTTACGATAAGCGTTGTCGTTGGCAACGCCGGTTTTTGCCGATACAAAGTTAACCAGCAGGATGGCGATGACCGTTCCCACCGGCTCATACCATTCGCTCTGCCCCATGAAGAACATCACCAGCATAATGGCGGCGATGACGCATAAAATGCGGATCATGGGATCCTTAAACCCTTCTAGGAATTGTTTCCAAAAACTCTCCGGCTCGGCCTCTTTGATGAGGTTGGAACCATATTTTTTGCGGCTTTCCTCCACCTGAGCTTCGGTCAGGCCCTTAAATACTTTATGCACCTTTTACCAACTCTCCTAATTGTCAATCATCGCGGAAAAGGGGAGGGCTCTTTTTGCTCTCCCCCTATCTCATGTGTTTTAACGGAATCGGTTGACTAGACTGCCTAGTCCTTCGTCGTTGGTGGGCTGGCCAATGGCGTTAAATTTCCATTCGCCGTTATGACGATAGATTTCGCCAAAGATCATGGCCGTCATCCCGTCGTAATTTTCCGAAAGATTGTAGCGGCACATCTCTTTATTGCCCCGCGCGTCCACCAGGCGGATAAAACTATTTTGAAGCATGCCAAAATGTTGTCCCCGCTGTCTGGCCTCGTAGATAGTTACAGCAAAGATAACGCGGTCGTACTGCTCGGGAAGACGGCTCAAATCCACAATGACTTGTTCATCGTCGCCTTCCCCTGCGCCGGTCAGGTTATCGCCCATATGCTGCACCGCGCCGGACGAATGACGCAGATTGTTAAAATAGATAACATCCTTGGGATCCTGTAATTTGCCATTGACGCATAGAATAGCCGATGCGTCGCAATCGATGGGACGGGGCTTAGGAGCAAACAAGCCGCGGCGGGCGGGCTGCGCTTCGTCCCATCCCAAGCCCACAACCACAACGCCTAATCCAGCGTTGTCTTTGCTCAGGCTGACCTTTTGCCCTTTTTGCAAACTGACTGCCATACTATAGTTCCTCCAATCATTCTACTTCTACGCCGTAGTTGGCGCACAGGGCGGAAAGTCCGCCATAAAATCCGCTGCCGATGGCATTGAACTTCCATTCCCCATTGTTTTTGTAAAGCTCGCCGAATACGGCGGCGGTCTCCACTGAGAAATCTTCGCCTAAGTCGTAACGCAACAATTCTTCCCCCGTCTGCTCATTGTAGATGCGCACAAAGGCATTGTTTACTTGGCCGAAATTCTGGTTGCGCTCCTCTGCCTCGTAGATGGTGACGGTAAAAGCGATACGCGCAATGTTCTCTGGAACACGGCTCAAATCCACACGGATTTGTTCGTCATCCCCTTCGCCTTGGCCGGTGCGGTTGTCGCCCATATGCTCCACCGCGCCGCTTGGATCCTTCAGATTGCCGTAAAACACAAAGTCTTCCGAGCGGCTCACTTTGCCGCTTTCGGTCAACAGGAAGGCAGAAGAATCCAAGTCAAAACTTGTGCCGGTGTCAAACTGGTTGATGTCCCAGCCGATGCCTACAATCACTTTGCTAAGCCCAGGATTATCCTTGGTTAAACTGACCTTCTGACCCTTTTTTAAAGAAACTGGCATGCTTTTTGTCTTCCTTTCCAGCCGCATATGTTATAGCACGGCCGATGGTATATTCGCAAACAATCAGCAGGTTTCAATGCCGTAGTTGGCGCACAATGCAGCCAATCCGCCCTGGAACCCGCTGCCGATGGCGTTGAATTTCCATTCGCCGTTGTGACGATAGATTTCTCCTACCACCACAGCCGTTTCAATGGAGAAATCCTCGCCTAAATCGTAGCGGATCAGCTCCTGATTGGTACTGCTGTCCACAATGCGGATATAGGCATTGCTCACCTGGCCGAAGTTTTGACGGCGCCCTTCGGCTTCATAGATGGTGACGGTAAAAGCAATGCGCATCACATTGGCCGGGATTTTTTGAAGGTCCACAATGATTTGTTCATCGTCGCCGTCGCCTTCACCGGTCAGGTTATCGCCCATATGCTCTACTGCACCGCTCTTATGCTTCAAATTGCCGTAGAATACAAATTCATCGGTGGTGGGAGTCTGGCCGTTTTCACCCAGCAAAAAGGCCGCTGCGTCCAGGTCAAAATCGGCGCCGCCGTCGTATTTGTTGACATCCCAGCCGAGGCCTACCATAATGTTTTTAAGGCCCGGATTCCCTTTAGTCAAGTCCACTTTTTGACCCTTTTGTAAACTGATTGGCATACGAAATTTACCTCCTTATAAATGGTTTCTTTCTAAAATAAAATGATGTTTGCTTTCTTTTTATTTGTTTGTCGCGCCGGATTGGCCCTGAGAACGCATCATCTGCTCAAACTCACCCTTGATGACATTGAGACGTTCTGTATCCTCCTGGCGTTTTTGACGGGCGTCCTCCTGGATTTTGCGGGTGTCTTCAATACCCTGAACAATGGTCTTCCATGTGGTCTCCAACGTTTCGATGCGCACCGAGCTGCTAGAGGACAACTGGGCCGTCATTCTGGACTGCTCCGCCGTATTCTGGGCGTTGCGCAAAAGCATCTCGTTGGTTTTCTCGTCCAGAGCCGACATAGCTTCGGCCTGGATACGCTGCCTCTTGAGCAAAATAGCTTGGGCCAACGCCTGCTTAAACACCGGCAAGGTAATGATGAAGGCGGAATTGATCTTGCGCACCAAATTCATATTGGCAAATTCCATGGTTTTGATCATGGGGATGGACTGCATCGCTACATTTTCCGCCATGCGCAGATCCTGGGTGCGCTGCTCCAGCATCATCTTGGCCTGCTCTAAGCTGGTCAATTCAAACTGAATGGAGGTATCGCCAGTCGACTCCATATCGGAGCGGCGCTGGGAGATGTAGGCATCGATTTCTTTGCAGCCCTGTTCGCCCGCCAAGATGTACTTTACCAGCTCATGGTAGTACTGCAAATTGGACTGGAACAAATCCTCCAACTTGCGGTTTGACTCTTTGATCTCCGATTCGTACTTTTTCAGCTGAACGTAAATTTTGTCCACCTCTTCCCCCATAGTATGGTACTTCTGGAGAATTTTGTCCAGCTGCTTACGCATATTGGAAAACAGCTTGCTGAAAAAGCCGGGATCTTCCTTGATCTCCTCAATGTCAAACTTATCCATGATCTTTGCCAAGGCGTTTAACATCTCGCCGGAATCGTTAACCTGGCTCATATTCATACTGTTGAGGATGACATCGGAACTCTTGGAAATTTCATCAGCCACCTTGCCTCCGAATTCCACAATGGTCTCCATGTTGTATACTTCGATGGTGCTGACAATGTCGTCCACTTCTTTGGAATCGGTCAGCCTGGCGGTCATCTCCTGGCGGTCGGCCTTGATGTTATAAGGGGCCACCTCCATCATCTGAGTCTCCTGAGATGAATCGACAGGTTCGGAATTTTGCGGAGCAGGGGAACCAAAATTGATGCTCATGTTAACTCCTCCTAAAAAATCGGCTGAAAATGCCTTCTCGCGGCGCAGTCATACCGGAAGACAGGGGCGGAACCTGCATATCGTACAGATAGTCCCCGATCTGGTGCTCGGTAAACAGCGGCTGTGTATAATACTTTTCAATGATTTGGTACCCTGTGGGCACAAACAGCACCACGTCAAATCCTATAAGATGCAGGAAGGCCAACACAATGCTGTCCTCCAAACTACAGATGGTGTCCTTGGTATTGATGACCCCCACCTTTGGATTTTTCTTGGTGAAGTCGAACCTCTGGATCATGCGGACGATATCCTGATCCAAGTGGAGGGCAACCGCCAGGATTTTATATTCCATGCCCTGGGAGAAGGTCCCTTTGATGAGGCCGGAATCCAGTAATTTTTGGATCTTGTCCAAAATAAATTCCTGCGTCTCCTCTCGGAGCAGGCTGTAGGCATAGCCAGGGCTATCTTTGATCTTTTGACGCTCTAATTTCTTATTTTTGATGAAGGACACCGGTTGGAACGAGCCGTCTGTCCCCACTCCATGCCAATGGGGACAGGAGGAAACCAGCAGTGTATTTTCTCCTAGGAGTTTGCGTACCCCCGACCAATACTCTCCCACATCCCCGTTTTTGACACCGCACACTTTGGCGGTAATGACCGGTACTAGTACCGTATCGTCCACTACCTCGAAGCCGGGACGGAAAGGAGATTCCTGATCCCACAAAATAGCGATTTCCTCGTACATGGTCTTGAGGGGAAGGGCCGACGCTTTGTGATACTGGCGGGTGCGGTACATCCCGCTGTCTTGATACAAAGTCTCGGTCAGTTCCTGTTCAGCGTGATAGGCCACCGTAGTAAATCCAGCGTTATCCATGGAGGTGGGGAACTGATCCAAATGCAATGATTCTGGATACGTACGGTCAAACAGCACCCGGTCCTCCAAGCAGCAAGGAATGTTCTCTGGATAGATCTCCAGCACATCCACCGGTAACCGGGCCAAAAAGCGCAGAAACAACGCTTCAAAAGCCGTCTTACACACATTAAAATAAAGAAAAACCGGCATGGAATCCTCTTTGCATCCTTTGAGCAGTTGGTCAAAATATCGGTTAAACCAACATACCAAGTACACCGCTCGGTTTTTAATACGGTTGACTGGTTGATTTTCCTTGGCCATGTCGAAAATCAAATTGGAAAATGCGGTTTGGACAATGCCGTCCAGCCTGGCGTTTGCTGTGGGACGAAGAACCGGCAACAATCCAGCGACGACCTGGTCGGCTGTCTGGACATTGCATCGTCCCGTCCTCGCCACCTCTTCGGCCGTAGGAATGGGCAGGGATTCCAACACCAGTACCTTTCTTCCCTTTTCCTCCAGCTGTTTTTTCCAAAGGAAAAGGTCTTTGACATAGGAGGATTTCTCCTCCACACCTCGGATACGAACGAACATATTATAAAAGCAATTTTTCTCGTTCCCACGCTCTGCGGGAGGTATTAAAGAGTCCTTTACCAAATCGCCGGTAAGCCAAGTATTGGTACCGTTTATCATCACACTCTCTGTATTGGGCCGGCATGTTCTCGCCACCGCTTGCTGCCTCTGTACCTCCCGAGCCAGGGTCTGTAGGGAAAAATCTGCGGGAAACGCGCCGTTCCCCGCTCCGGAAAACAAAGAGGCATATTGGCTCCCCGGATCCAATTTTAAATAAGAATCGTCGCCCTGCGGCTCCAGCAGGGCGATGTCGCACCCCGCATCGCTAAGCACGCAAAACATCTGTAATTCATGGGAGCTTAACGAGC
>CALCVR010000114.1 GCA_937905915.1 uncultured Eubacteriaceae bacterium | reverse complement strand
GCATGGACTGACGGGCGTCGGCCGTCAAAATCAAGCGGACATAAGGAGGCGGTTCTTCCAGCAGTTTTAACAAGGCATTTTGCGCCTGTACCGTCATACGGTGGGCGTTTGCCAGGATATATACTTTGTAAGGGGCCTCGTTGGGAAGAATCCCGGCATCACTTCTCACATCGCGGATGACGTCAATGTGAAAAGCTCCAGCTCGATCGGCTGAGGCGTATTCAAATATATCTGGGTGAATGCCCTCAAACACCTTGTGACAGGGCGAACATTGTCCACATGGGACTTCCCCTTCTCCACGGCATACCAACGCCGCCGCCAGCAACCGCGCTACCATGCGTTTCCCACAGCCGTTTTGTCCTGTGAGCAAAACAGCATGAGGCAGCTGGCCTGCGTCCACCAGACGTGCCAACTGCCTTTTTACCGACTCGTTTCCTAAGAAATGATGAAAGTTCATATGAAGTCCTTACAACTTATAGTTTTACAAATTTCTCCACATCTATCACAAATACAGTGGCGCCGCCGATTTTGATCTCCACCGGATAATTGGCATACATCCCCATTCCATAAACCGAAGGATCCGGCATGGTTTGAGTCCTCTGGCGGCTGTATTTGGAGATGATGTCGATGACGGTATCCACCTTTTCATCTTCAACGCCGATGAGGAAGGTGGTATTGCCTGCACGAAGGAATCCCCCGGTAGTGGCCAGTTTGGTAGTGGAAAAGCCCTCCTTGGTGAGCGCTGAGGATAGAATAGCGCTGTCGTCATTGTTGACTACCGCAAGTACAAGTTTCATAGTCGCATTCCCCTTTCGCCATACAGGACTGGACAATCCCGTACGATATGTATACCGGGAGCGTTTCTCCCAGTTCTATTTTACCACTTTTAGCCGCTGGATTCCAGAGCCAATGAGTTCCATCTGCACCCTTTGGTCTATTTTTTCCCCCGGCATGACCAGTGGGACGCCGGGAGGACAGGGGCAAGCAGCTTGTGCTGCAACCTGTCCCACACATTGGCTCACATCTACCCATTGGGAAGGGCTCAGCACGGCAGTCCGCGGGCGTTCCACCATCTGGGGCAAAGCGGGAGTAACCGCAGGGGATGGATGCGCCGACCCATGGGGGATCCTTGCAATAGCATCTAGGAGGCGGCCAAAATGCTCCTGCTTGTGGAAGGGGGAAGGGATCAGAACCACCCAACCGCTGTCGCACATCTCCGGTTCCACGCCGTAAAGTCGGAGATGCTGAGCGGCATCGCGGCCGTCCACGCCGACGGCCAAGGTATTAAGAGAAAGGCGGACAGGATCTGCCGGCCCTATTGGGGAGGGAATCCCCAAAGATATGGCTTTTTCCCGTATAGTGTCCACCTGTCTTTCCAGATGGGAAAAAGCGGCTTTGCCTTCCCTTTCCATCCAACTACGGCACACATCCAAAGAAGCCATAATGGGATAGGAGGGGCTGGTGGATCCGAAGAGGGACATGGCGTCCAAAGCGCCTTCTACCGGCATCCGATCCCCCAGCTGGAGCCAGGCGCCGCCTGTGAGGACAGGGAGGGTCTTGTGTGCAGAATCGGCGCAGGCATCGGCCCCTAGATGAAGAGGATGAATATCAGGGGACAAAAGAGAAAAATGGGCGCCGTGGGCATTGTCCACCAGCAATAAAACGCCGTGGCGATGGCAAACGTCCGCCAGACCGGCGATATCGCTGTATGTTCCATAATAGTCAGGAGAGGTGACATATACCGCTTTGGCGTCGGGATGGCGCAGTAAGGCCGATTCTACATCGTCGGGATGGATGCGGCCAGGTAGGCCAGGACCGGCGTCAGCGCGGGGAAGCACCCACACCGGCGTAATGTCCAGCAGGGCCATGGCATTGACTGCCGACCGATGAAGGGTGCGGCCAAAGATTACCTTCCCGCCGGTAGGGGCCGCCAAATACAGCATGGCCTGGATGCATAGGGTACATCCTCCCGAAGAAAAAACCGTCCGCTTTGCATGAAAAAAACCGGCGGCCTGTTCCATAGCCTGGGCGATGGGTCCATCGGCCTCATATAGGCTATCGGTATCCGGCAGCTCGGTAAGATCCAGGCGCTTTAGATCTCCCAATCGGTCTAAGGGGGAAGGGAGACCTTTGTGCCCTGGGGTATGAAACGATATGCGGCCTAGGGTGAGGTGATCCCGCAGGGCTTCTACCAGAGGCGTTTTATTAGACATAGTCCCTCCTCATCGTGGCGCTGATATGGTCGGCATTGGCATCGATATACACAAGATCACCGGAGGAACAGGTGATGTCGGTGACGTCCACCGCCATGGAGGTATACCCGATATGCCCCAAAACCGGCACGGTCTGTCCGCCGATTTCACAAGTGAGACGATGCTTGCGCCAGAAGCAAAAGGAATTGTTTTGTCTCCATTCGGTAAAGAGACCGTCGGCGAATCCCACCGGCAACACAGCCACCCGAGTGGCACGCCGGGTATGGAATGCTGCATCAGGGCCGATTTTGCGTCCTTCCGGCACCCAATAGACCTGGCTGACCTCGGTGACCACCCGTCCCACTTGACGAAGCCCCCATTTTTCCCGATAAGGGGATCCTCCCAACAAAGCTTCGTCCAATCGGACGGCCTGCGTGCGCATCCATGGAAAGGTGAGGAATCCCATAGGATTGGCATAATGCACCACCTGGGGATCGATCCCCTCCCGTTTAAAGAGGCGGACAGCTTCCTGAAAGCTGCGAAACCGCGCCCGCTCCTTTTTTTCACTTTTAAAAGGGCCGGGAGACTGGGAGTAAATCCCGCACACCAAAAGATTTCCCAATCCCTTGATGGTGCGCACCACCTTTCCTGCTTCGGCTACGGGGAATCCGCCCCGGGCCATACCGCAGTCAAAGTGCACGTGAACTCTAGCCCGGGTATGGAGTTCCCGGGCCGCACTGCTGAGTAACACGGCCTCCTCATTGGACCCTACCGAGGCGATAATGCGGTCCTGTGGAACGATACGCTTGGCCATGTCGGCATTGAGGCAGGACATCAATAATACATCCACATTGGTGACGGCGCCGATAAGACGCTCGGCCTCCTCCAACCGGGATACCGCCACCAAGCCCACACCGCTTTGATGAAGCAGTCGGGCGATGGGAATATCCCCCAACCCATAAGCGTTGCCCTCTAGCATAGGAATGACTTGGGATTTGCCCGCCGCCTTTACAAGAGCGCGGAAATTATAGTAAACCTTATCGATTTGCACCATTAGGGTGGTCATAACATCAAAGCCTCCTGCCTCGTCGCCTGGTCGAAATCAAATGAGCAATCGCCATTTTCCCCCAAAGGGAATTTTTGCACCGGTATCACTAAAAAGAATACCATTTCCACACAGATTTTGTCAATTGAAGGGCACTCTTTCCGGAGCAAAAAGGCAAAAATGGTCTTATTTATGAGGAATGCTCTTGTAAAATTTCCCGGCCCGGTCCACATCTGGACCAATGGTAGATATACTGCTGAGTCAGTCCGGCGCAGTGAGCAAAGCGGGAGGGGAGGCCTTGGGGAAACAGTACGCCCATGGTGCGCTTGATCCATACGTCGGCGGGAAAGGCGTCCATGCGTCCCATGCCGTAGAGCAGGACGCATTCCGCTACCTTAGGCCCCACGCCTTTGACGGTGCGAAGCTCTTCTCTAGCCTCTTCCAGAGGAAGGCGGGATATCTTTTCCAGATCCAGCTGCCCGTCCGCTACCTTGCGGGCGGCGTCTATGAGATAAGGAGCCCGGTAACCGCAGCGCAGGGGAGACAACTGTTCTAAGGTGACACAGGCCAAGGCTTCCGGTGTGGGAAAGGCAAAAAGGCCGCCCGGGAGAGGATCCCCAAAGTCGGCACAGAGGCGGGAGACGATGGAACGGATGCGGGGGATGTTGTTATTCTGGGAAATTAGAAAAGAGCAAAGGGCTTCCCAGGCCGGCTGGGCGAGAATGTGGATGCCTGGTGCAAAGGCCACCACCGGCGCTAAGACGGGATGCCCGGACATCTCTTGGCGCAGGGCGTTATAATCCCTGTCCAGGTCGAAATAGGGACGCCATACCTCCTCGAAATCGGCAAGGCTTGCCCCTTCCAACAAAAGGGTATCCCCAGACTGGCGGGCAATGACCGACCGTCCGGAAACAATCCCCCGCCAGCTGCCCGGCCCCAATTCATCCCAGCGGAAACACTGTCCGCAGCTCAGTGTTTCACCCAAGTCGAAACAGGAGGTCTGAACCTCGATGCCATGAGGCAAAACGCGATATTTCATTGGGTCATCTCCTAAAAGAAATATTACCATCTGTCAATCAAGGAATGTCTACAATGAGGATAACAGACAAAAAATCCGAAGAAAAAATACACAATCTTCATGACGTAAACGGCTGCCCATTGGACAAAAAAGCTAGATGATAGAGACCGCAATCAACTCCAGGTATCGTCATAAGTTGACATAATTTTATTCCACCACCCATCCTTAAACAACAGGGCTCGGAAGTACGGTTGGATCTTTCCCCCGCAGTTATCCACACTTTCCACAGGGTTTTCCACATAGATTATGTAAACCTGTGGATATACCTTCCGTATAACAGAAAAAAAGGAAACAACAGCTGCTTAAAGGGGGAATATACCGCCTATAATACAGCTAGTAAACGGCCTAGAAAGCCATTCAGAGGAGGGATCTTACATGATCCGAGGGGTCAATAAGCAGATTGTGGAAGTCAGCGAAACCGAAAACGACTATTTTGAACGGGCTATTTTATTTGTCCGCCCTGGAGCGATGGACGCGCCGGAACCCGAGCTTCGCAAACAGGCCAAAGCCCTTCTCCGAAGTATGGGCAGGTCGGGAGGGAAGGCCCGGAAAGCCAGACGGTATAAAGCCAAAGGAATGGCCCGGTTAGGAGTGGCGGCCGGAATGGGGGCCACGTTAGCCCTATTAGCCGCACGGCTGTTTGCTTTTTCGTGAAGTAGCTGAGTGGGAGTATCACGAAAAAACGGGAGTGTGTGTCCCTGGGTGGGATAGCGCACTCCCGTTTTTTCTGATTTTATGGATTATCGGTGTTATGGTATGGATGGCCTTTCGATTTGCGAAGGCTTAATTGCACTTGGAATATCCACAGTTGCGGCAGATAACGCAGCCGCCCTCATGCTCTAGAGGTACGCCGCATTCCGGGCAGAACCGCATAGCGCCGGGGTTGGGAAGCGGTTTGTCCACCGCAGGCTCGGCCATAGGAGGAATAGGAGCGCCCTCATGACTGGCCTCTTGGAATCCATTTTGCATCTTTTGAAGTTTTTCCAAAGCCCGGGCGATGGCGTCGGGACAGGAGGTGCACTTCATACCGGGCTGACGGATGGTGGAAGGGCAGCGGATCCCCTTGAGCTGATCCACGATTTTTTCCACTTTAATGCCCGAACGCAGGGCCACCGAGATAAGACGGGCCGTAGCTTCCGATTGGGAGGGGCATCCACCGGCCTTGCCGGTGTTGGTAAAGACCTCGCAAATGCCTTTGTCGTCGTAATTGACGGTGATGTAAAGGTTGCCGCAGCCGATTTTGACCCGTTCGGTAAAGCCGTTGGTAATTTCGGGGCGCTGGCGGGGAAGAATGGCGGATTGAGAGGCAGGTTTTTCAGAGCCGGACACCTTGCCGATGTTGAGCACTTGGGAATCCCGGCTGCCGTCCCGGTAGATGGTAACGCCTTTGCAGCCCAAACGGTAGGCCAGGCCATAGACCTGGGCCACATCCTGGCGGGTGGCGTCGTGGGGAAAGTTGACGGTTTTGGACACGGCGTTATCGGTGTGATCCTGGAAGGCGGCCTGCATGCGGATATGGGCCTCTGGGGAGATGTCATGGGCCGACAGGAACACCCGGCGGATATCCTCTGGAATGTCCTCCATATGGGCGATGGTTCCCTCTTTGGCAATGCGGCGCATGAGATCGTCGGAATAAAGGCCCCGTCTTGTGAGCTCCCTCTTGAGGATGGGATTGACCTCGATCATCTCGGTGCCGTCCATGATGTTGCGGATGAATACATAGGCAAATACCGGTTCCACGCCGGAGGAGCATCCAGCGATGATGGAGAGGGTGCCGGTGGGGGCGATGGTGGTGACGGTAGCGTTGCGCAGGGGTACGCTGTCCTTGAACACGCTTTCCTCAAAGAGGGGGAAAGCGCCGCGTTCTTCGGCCAGACGCTGGCTTGCCTCATGGCCCTCCCGGTTGATAAACTCCATGACCTCGTGGGCCAGCTGGATGGATTCCGGCGAACCATAGGGGAGGCCCAGCATGAGAAGGGTATCGGCCCATCCCATGACGCCCAACCCGATCTTGCGGGTGGAACGGGTCACTTTATCAATGATGTCCAGGGGGTAACGGTTGGCTTCGATGACGTTGTCCAGAAAATGGACGGCGGTGGCTACGGTGCGCTTCAGATGATCCCAATCCATCTCAAAACGGCCGTCGTCGGTTTCCCTCACCATATGGGTCAAATTGATGGACCCCAGGTTACAGGCTTCATAGGGAAGAAGGGGCTGTTCGCCACAGGGATTGGTGGATTCGGTCTCCCCCTGGGAAGGGACCACATTGTCCCGATTGAGCCGGTCCAGAAAGATGATGCCCGGTTCGCCGTTGCGCCAGGCGGAGTCGACGATCTTGTCGAACACCTCGCGGGCGTTTAACGTACCGGTAACCTGTTTGGTGGAGGGATCGATGAGGGGGTACTGCTCCCCTTTTTCCACTGCCTCCATAAAGGCCTCAGTGATGCCCACCGAGATATTGAAATTGGTGATTTCGGTATTGATCTTTTTGCAATCGATAAATTCTAGGATGTCGGGATGATCCACGCGGAGGATGCCCATATTGGCGCCGCGACGTGTACCGCCTTGCTTGACGGCTTCGGTGGCCATGTTAAACACCCGCATAAAGCTGACCGGGCCGGAGGCCACGCCGCCGGTGGTGTTGACGGTAGATCCCTTGGGACGCAGCCGGGAGAAGGAAAAACCGGTTCCGCCGCCCGATTTGTGGATGAGGGCGGCATTTTTGATGGATTCAAAAATATCCTCCATGCTGTCGTCTACCGGCAGCACAAAGCAGGCTGAAAGCTGGCCCAAAGGACGTCCGGCGTTCA
>CALCVR010000113.1 GCA_937905915.1 uncultured Eubacteriaceae bacterium | reverse complement strand
TGACCGCGCCGGCCGATGTCAAATCAGCCCCCTTGGTGACCAAAGCATATGACGGGGAGACTTATGTTTATTATACCGCCAACACCACGCCCGGCGGCTTGTATGTCTTAAAAGCTGGTGCCGATCAGGCGGAATCCCTTTTTGTGCCCACCGGTGACGGCCAAAATTACTGTATGACCAGCGTCATGGCCGACGAAGAGGGTACCCTTTACTACACCAATGATTCTGGGAGATTGTTTGCCGTTGCCTCTAACGTTCCGGAGGAAGGCGGCGACGATACCAGCGGAAGCAGCAGCGAGAGCCAGGAGCCAAGCCAAAGCCAGCCTCCCCAAGAAAGTGAAAGCAGTTCTAGCGGCGCACAGTCTAATAGCCCGGAGGATAGTTCTGCTGTGACCAGCAGTCCTTCCAGCAGTGAGAACAATCCTCCCACAGGCGAGAGCGATGCTGCTTTTCTCGTCATGGGGTTGTCGATTGCTTCTCTCGGCCTAGTATGGTTTGCAAGAAGACGCCGTCACGAGGCATAAGATAACAAAACAAAAAGCCGGTTTGCTGTAAGAGGCAAATAATGCCTAACAGCAGGCATGCCACAAGAAAAAGCCGCCGCCTTGGATGGATTATCACACAAGGCGTCCGGCCTTTTCTGGATTTTAGGAGGTATTTTTGATGAAACGATTGCTGTGTTTTGTGGTGACCTTAGGCTGTGTTGTGGGGCTGATGTCCGGCTGCGGCCAGGTTCCGGCAGAGCAAAACGGCAGCGCTCTCTCTTCTGAGGAAGTCTCATCTCAAGGCGGATCCAGCCTACCGGACCAGTCGGCCTTGTCAAGCTCTGCCCAATCTTCCCAAGAGGATTCAAGCGGCGGGGAAGAGCCGTCTCCATCCTCGCAAAAGCAGGAAGGGGCCAATCCTGCCACTTCTAAAAAAGAGACTTCCACAAGTCATTCGTCTAGCGTTTCCAAATCACAGGGCCAGGCTGCCGGAGGAAAAAACACGGTCTCAAGCCCAGCGGCGTCCGAGCCAAGCAATACGCCGGCCCCTCCTGCCACCACACCTGATGTTCCCAGCCAAGGCGGCAACAGCGGTTCTCAGGAGGAACCAAAAGAGGATCCTGACACTATCACCATCACATTGTCGGTGGAATGCCGGGCGGCGAGAGAAAAAGGCAACAAGATTGCTCAAAAGATATCGGATGAAAACGGTTATATCCGCACGCCTGTCACCATGCAGCTTCAAAAGGACGCAACCGCTTACGACGCCCTGAAGCAAACCGGATTGGTGATTGTCAGCAGCGAAGATATGCATGGCCAGTACGTAAAATCAATCCAGTCTCTAAGCTGTGGAATCTTCGGCAGTGAAAGCGGCTGGAAATACGAGGTCAACGGGGTCTATCCCGGCATCAGTTGCAGCAAATACAAACTAAACGACGGGGATATCGTGATCTGGCGGTATTCCCTTACGGCCTAGCCTATGAAACAGCATGTGTTTTGCCACGTCCACCCGGCTGTGATTTTCCTGTACTTCTGCGGCGCCATCGGGTTTGCCATGAGTACCATGCATCCGCTGTACGTGGTCCTTTCCGTTTGTATGGCTTTTTTGTACGGGCTCTATCTCAAAGGATGGCGGAACTTATGCCGCAGTTTGCGATACAGTCTGGTGATTTTGATGGTCGTAGCGGCGGCCAACGCTTTTTTTAATGGCTTAGGGCTTACGGTGTTGTTTATGCTGGGCAGCCATCCGATTACAGTCGAGGCCATTTGCTACGGGCTATGTGCCGGCGGGATGCTGGTAGGGGTGATCCAGTGGTTTTCCTGCTACCAGGAAGTCATGACCAGCGACAAATTTTTGAGCCTGTTTGGACGGATTGCCCCTACCACCTCCATGATGGTGACGATGATTTTTCGCTATATTCCCGATACTATCCGCAAATCCCGGGAGATTCAAACCGCTCAAAGGGCCATGTTGGGCAATGAACAGCCTAAGAAAAAACAGGCGTTGATTCAAGGCGTGCGCATGGCCTCCATCCTGATGAGCTGGAGCATGGAGAGCTCCATTGAAACGGCCGATTCCATGCGCAGCCGCGGTTATGGAGAGGGGAGACGGAGCCGCTATGTAAAACAGAAAATCAACCGGTATGACGTCATTCTCCTTTGTGCGTTGGGAGTGTTGCTGATTCTAAACGGCTGCTTGATCTTTTCCCAGGCCAATCAATTTACCTTCTACCCCTGGATGGAAGGATCGACCGTGTCCTGGTGGATGGGGGCTGCTTATCTGTTGCTGCTGGGATTGCCGCTTTTGCTGGAAGGGAGGGAACAGCTGTGTTGGCTGCTGTCTCATTTTTAAACTATACTTTTTCTTACCCAGGCTTGGACGCGCCTACGCTGCGGGATGTGACGCTGGACGTGGGAGAAGGAGAATTTGTCCTGCTGTGCGGCCAAACCGGAAGCGGAAAGACCACTCTACTGCGAAGTGTAAAACGGGAAATTGCCCCTGTGGGAAAAACCGAGGGTAGGGTGTTGATCCAGGGAGAGGACCGGGATCAAAAAAAACGGACGGTTTCCGCCGTGGAGGTGGGATACGTAGCCCAAAATCCGGATAACCAACTGGTGATGGACACCGTGTGGCACGAACTCAGTTTTGGCCTGGAGAACATGGGGCTTCCGACCCACATTATCCAACGGCGTATGGCTGAAACAGCCAATTTTTTTGGTATCGACAGCTGGGCCGATAAGAAGGTATATGAGTTGTCCGGCGGGCAAAAGCAGGTCCTCAACCTTGCATCGGTTATGGCCATGCAGCCGGGCATCCTGATTCTGGACGAACCTACCGCTCAGCTGGATCCCATCGCGGCCAAGCAGTTTCTCCAGATCCTCAAACGGATCCATGAAGAACTGGGTACTACCGTAATCCTCTCCGAGCACCGGATGGAGGACGTCCTCCCTTTGTGTACCAGCGTCCTTTTTTTGCAGCGGGGGAAGTTGCAAGCATACCAAAGCCCCGACCGCTTTGTAGCCCATCTGCTTGCAGAAAACCACCCTTTTTCCAAGGCCTTCCCTGCATCGGTGCATATTGCCAGGCGGCTGGGGGAGAAAGAGAGGTTTCCCTTGTCGGTCAAAGAGGGAAGGCTATGGCTTAAAAGCCACGGGTGGAAGCAAGAGAAGACAATCCCCTCTTTGGCGAACCGAAGCGCCTCTTCAAAGCCGGTTTTGCAGGCCAAGGAAGTGTGGTTCCGCTACAAAAAAGAGGAGGATTTTGTGCTTAAAAACGCTTCCATCTCCTTTTATCCCGGGGAGGTTCACGCCATTGTGGGAGGAAACGGAAGCGGGAAAAGTACATTGCTGCACCTGCTCAGCGGGGCGGTCAAACCCAACCGTGGAAGGATTCGCCGTGAAGAGAAAACCCGGCCGGGGCTGTTGCCGCAAAATCCTAAGGCGCTTTTCACTGCCGATACGGTGGGGGAGGAATTGGACGAGTGGAAAAAAGACTTTCATTATACCGATGAAGAGGTCTATTCCATGATGGAGGAAATGGGCATTGAACATCTCAAGAGCCGGCATCCTTACGACCTTAGCGGCGGCGAGATGCAAAAGGTGGCGCTGGCTAAAATACTGTTGTTAAATCCCGACATCCTTTTGCTGGACGAGCCCACAAAAGGGGTGGACGCTATGGCAAAGGAGGATTTGCTGCAAATCCTAAAACGGCAAAAGGAAAATGGGAAAACTGTGGTATTGGTGACCCATGACTTGGAATTTGCAGCGCGGATTGCCGATCGCTGTTCCATGCTGTTTCAAAAGGAAATTGCATGTTCCGACTGGGGAAAGGCATTCTTTGAACAAAATGCTTTTTACACCACCGATGTCAATCGCATGACCCGTGACATGGCGTCTGGATGCGTTATTGTAGAGGATGTGATCCCCTATGATGGATAAGGTGCTAAGCTGGTTGGAACCCGTACTTCTGATTTTAGTACCGGCGGTATTGGGCCTTTGCGCCTACTTCCAAGTGGAAAATACAGCTATACTTACTCTTGTAACCGTTATTATCGCCTTGATCCCTTACTTTTTACGGTTTGAGCGGGGGCATCCCCGGCCAAGGGACATCATGCCCATTGTGGTATTGGCCGCCATTGCCGCAGTGGGACGGATCCTATTTGCTCCGTTTCCCAATGTAAAACCGGTGACGGCCATTGTCATCGTCAGCGGAGCTTGCCTGGGCCCCCAAAGCGGATTTTTGACAGGGGCTTTAGCGGCGCTGTCCTCTAATCTGTTCTTTGGCCAGGGTCCCTGGACGCCGTGGCAGATGTACGCTTGGGGATTGATTGGATACCTAGCGGGTTTCATGGAAAAATGGGGATTATTTGAGAAAAAAGGCGTTGTATACGGCTTTGGATTTTTGTCGGCGTTGCTCTACGGCTTTTTGCTGGACTCCTGGTATCTGGTAGGATTTGTGTCCCCCATCACGTGGCAGTCGGCTCTGGTTGGATATGGAGCAGGGCTTCCATTTTCCATGGCTCATGCTGTGGCTACAGTGGTGTTTTTACTTCCTATTTTCCGGCCATGGTGCAAAAAAATCCATAGAGTCAGGCAGAAATATGGAGTTGGGTCAGGAGAACAAAGTGTCTCCTGA
>CALCVR010000112.1 GCA_937905915.1 uncultured Eubacteriaceae bacterium | reverse complement strand
ACTTCACGCAAATTATTTGTCCACCGCAATACTCTGGTCTATCGTCTGGAGAAGATCAAGAAACTTACCGGCTTGGATTTGCGGGAATTTGACCATGCCATTGTATTCAAGGTTGCTTTGATGGTCAAAAAATACCTGACGGCCAATCCCATCAAGTATTAATCCGACTTTGCGGCGGCGCCCGATTGCGGCTTCTTTTTTCGGGCGCTTTCCTTTTTGATTGCCGCAGTGTTCCGGCGGTTGTTTGAGGTAGCGTGTGGAAACCCGACTGAAGTTGCAAAGAATAGGGATTGCTTCAAAAACAGCTCTATCCCTTTGTGAAACGAATAGCGAGGTAATCCATGATTGAATTGAAAGGCGTTTCCAAAACGTACGATAACGGCACCGTGGCTTTAAAGGACATCAATCTCACCATTCAAAAGGGTGAATTTGTTTTTATCGTAGGCGCTTCAGGCGCTGGCAAAAGTACTTTTTTAAAACTGATTATCCGGGAGGAAGTGCCCAATGCCGGCGAAATCACGGTCAATGGGTTTAAACTCTCCTCCATGAAAAAGAAAAACGTCCCCTATTTCAGGCGCACCATGGGCATTGTGTTCCAGGATTTCCGCCTGATCCCTAAGATGACGGTATTCGACAATGTGGCTTTTGCCATGCGGGTAACCGGGGCGACTACCCGGCAGATCCGCAAACGGGTTCCCTATGTGCTCAGCCAAGTAGGTTTGACCGATAAAGCCCATTGTTTACCCAAAGAGTTGTCGGGCGGTGAGCAGCAGCGTGTAGGCCTGGCCCGAGCGCTGGTCAATAACCCAGATCTTCTGGTTGCCGATGAACCTACCGGCAACATCGATCCGCAGCTCTCTTTTGAAATCATCGAGCTGCTCAACGAGATCAATCGGAAGGGGACCACCATTCTGATGGTCACCCATGAGCGAGATTTGGCCAATTGGTTTGACCGGCGTACCATTGAAATTCGAGACGGCTCCATCGTCTCCGATTCGGGAAGGAGCGTGTCGGATGAAGGCCAGTAATTTTCGGTACTTAGTGAAGGAAGGCTTCCGCAGCGTATGGGTCAATCGTAACATGGCCCTGGCGTCGGTGGGCGTGTTAACCGCTTGCCTCCTGCTGTTAGGAAGCGTTCTCCTGTGTGTTCTCAACATAGACGAGGCCTTTCAGTGGCTGGAAAAACAGAATATCGCGATGGTATATGTCCAAGACAGCGTCTCTGAGCAACAGACCTCTCAATTGGGGGAGGATATTTCCAAAATGGACAACATTGAGTCATGTGTCTTTGTCTCCAAGGAGGAAGGGCTTCAAAAACAGCTGGAGGCATTTGGCGATGACGCTGAACTTTTGGAAAGTTTAAAAGACGACAACCCTCTCCCCGATGCCTATCGGGTTTCGGTGAAAGATCTCTCCCTTTATGATCAAACGGTGGATGAAATTAAGGGAATGTCCGGGGTCGAGAGTGTGGCCAGCAACCGGGATGAGGCGGAAACCATGACCCATGTGCGCAATGTGGTCTCCAATGTCGGCGGTTGGGTCATCGGTATCTTGGTGATTGTCTCGCTTTTCATCATCGCCAACACCGTTAAAATCACCATGTTTGTACGCCGGCTGGAGATCAGCATTATGAAATCGGTCGGCGCCACCAATGCTTTTATCACCATTCCCTTTTTGGTACAGGGCATGTTCTTGGGCCTCTTCTCGGCCGCCTTGTCCTCGGGGATTATATGGTATCTCTATTATTTGGCTGCCGGAGCGGTGGAGGGTATTATGCCTAGTCTGACCGTGATCCCGTTCAGCCAGGTCGCCCTCCCCATCATCCTCATCTTTTTGGGAGCCGGCGTCTTGACTGGTACCATCGGCAGCGCTATTTCCATCCGTCGTCATTTGAAACACGATGCAAGGGGGATCTATGATGTCATCTAAAAAGAAGAAGGTACTTCGCATTTTAGGATTGCTGACGGCCATAACGGTACTGACTACTACCGTGCCGATGGCCGGGTTTAGTGTCCAGACAAAGTCCAGTCTTACACAGCAGATTCAAAGTCTGGACAGCCAAATCAAAGAGAAGGAACAAAAACTCCAGGAAATCAAAGATCAGCAGGGTGAAACCAAAGCCTATCAGGAAGTTTTACAGGGCCTTGTCAACGATTCCATGGCCCGTATCGACAATCTTGCGGCCCAGATGGACCAGCAGGATGCTGAAATTGCTTCCTTAGACGACAAAATCTCTACGTTGAACGCCGAGATCCAAGCGTTCACCCAGGAGATTGATCAAAATGAACAGCGTAAACAGCAACTAGAGGATGAACTCAGCCAAAAAGAAAAGGATATTGAGGAATCCTATGAGGTATTCGGCCAGCGTGTACGCGCTATGTATATGACCGGTAACGCCTCCCTTTTGACCCAGCTGCTCAACGCTACCGACTACGCCGATTTCCTTTATCGGTCCCAGGTGGTCAAGAGCATCTCCGAACACGATCAGCAACTCATCGACGACATCCGTCGTCAGGCGGATGAGATCCAGTCCACCAAAGATGAGATTGAACAGACTGTCCGGGAGATCAACGATAAAAAGAAACAATCGGAAGACAAACGCGCCGAACAGGAACAGGCTCGTTCTGACGTCCAGGCAAAGCGGGATGAATCGGCCGTTTTGATGGATCAGTACAATGCCGAACAGGACGAACTCTCGGCACGGGCCGAGGAAAACCGCTTGCTGCTGGCCCAGTTGGAAGGCGACGAGTCGGCTGCTCTTACCAACATCGCCACCCTATCCGCCAGCAAAGAGGAAGCGGAGGAAGATCTGAAAGATCTGGAAAATCCGCCTGTTGTGGAAACCCCATCTGGTAATGAATCTGGCGGCGGTAGTTCAACTGGCGGCGGAAATAACAACAGCGGCTCAGATAATGATCCCTCCGGTAGCGGCTCCGGCAATGGATCTCAAACTCCCACCAATCCTCCCGCTTCCAACATCGGGTTTATCTGGCCCACCCCTGGTTATGCAGGACTTAAATACATCACTTCTTATTTTGGCAACCGCAACGATCCTTTCACCGGCGAATTAAAGGGCCACGGCGCTATCGATATTTCCGGCGCCGGCATTTATCGCAGTGAAATTGTCGCCGCTGCAAGCGGTACCGTCGTCAAGGCGGCACACGGCAATACCGGTTACGGCAATCATGTCATCATCGACCACGGCGTTATGAGCGACGGCAACCGGTACTACACCCTCTATGGCCATTGTAACTCGTTGGCTGTCTCGGTGGGGCAAACCGTCAGCCAGGGACAAGTCATCGGTTATGTCGGCTCTACCGGTTATTCCACCGGTCCTCACCTTCATTTTGAAGTCCGCAAGGGTGCCAATAATTCCGCCAGCCGTGTCAACCCTCTTTTGTATCTTCCTACATAAGAAAAAGTGAGGTCCATTCATGAGTAAACGAATTCCCTTGGGTCTCACCATCGCTTTAGTGCTTCTAACCGCAGCCATCAGCATCTCGGTGACGATGGCTGTTTCGGTGAAGCAATTCAACGGCAAACTGGATGTGGGCAATCAGGCGGCCATCTCCTTAAAACTCAGCGAGATCGATTCTAAAATCCGCAGCCAATATATGGGCGCTATCGATGAAGCGAATCTTCAAGATCACATTGCCGCAGGATATATGGCCGGTATTGGCGACCGTTATGCCAGCTATTACAGCGTGGAGCAAACCAAGGACAAACTTAATTCTTTAGCCGGCAGTGAGGTCGGTTTAGGCATCCAAGTCACACAGACAGGCGACGGTTCTGTGGTTATCTTTGACGTCATGTCTGGTACACCAGCTGAAAGAGCGGGAGTGCAAGAAGGCGATATCATCACGGAGGCGGAAGGACAGTCGGTTGCTGATATGTCCCTCTATGAAGTCCGGGATCTTCTGGTGGGCGCGGTGGGTACCACCGCCAACTTTACGGTCACCAGAGGAGAGGAAACCATTCCTTTCTCTATCTTACGAGAGAATTATACCAATGTATCGGTGTCCTACACGGTGATGGACGGTATCGGCTATGTCGATGTAGACGAATTTAATGAATCTACCGACGAACAGTTTATCATGGCCATGGAGGATCTTCAAAGCCAAGGCGTATCGGCAGTGGTGTTCGATATGCGCAACAATTTAGGCGGCACACTGGATTCTGTGGCCAAGTCCCTGGACTATTTGCTTCCGGAAGGCCCTATCGTCTATAAGACGGCAAAAAATAGTTCCCGGGAGGTTTTATATTCCTCTGATCCGGATGAAGTTGATCTTCCGATGATGGTGCTGGTCAACGAGCAGACCGCTTCAGCTGCCGAACTCTTTGCCTGCGCTTTGCGGGATTACGGGAAAGCACAATTGGTGGGAACTCTGACTTATGGCAAGGGCTGTATGCAAAATTTTGAACAACTTAGCGACGGTTCCGGCATCAACTTCACAGTGGCTAATTTTGATCCTCCTAAGTCGGAGAACTTCGATGGAAAAGGGTTGATCCCCGACTTTGAGGTGACTTTGACCGACGAGCAGAAAAACAATTTTTATTTGCTGCCCAAAGAAGAGGATCCTCAGCTTCAGAAGGCCCTTTCCCTTTTAAATGAAAGTTTATCTTCTTCGTCTGAGGAGCAGGTTTCCTCTGGGGAAGAACAACCAGCTGAATAACACATGATAAGAATTCCGTTATAACAAACGAAACCAGCGTCCAAGTTTTCCTTGGGCGCTGGTTTTTTAACTTCTAATGGCGTTTCTCATAATGCTGCCGTTTTGTGCATATAAACAATCAATGGTCAAAGGGGAATGAGGTGATTGTTTGTTTGCTGCATTGACCGTCCGAGAACGCAGAGCAAAAGGTATTCTGGGACAACTGCGTCTTTTTTCCCGCCCGGATTTACCTGCCTCCCATATGGTTCAGGAGGGAAACATTTCTTATCTTGAAATTAATGCCCAGTTTGACAAACGCCATCCTCTGGACTGGGATACCATCCTTCGTTTGGCCGCTTGGGCCCCTGCCGGACTTCTTCTTCCAAATGGTTTCAGCCCTCCCGACAGCTTATCCTATCGATCGGTGGACCTTTCCCCTTTTCAGCGTCTTCTCTGCTGTAGGGCTTGTCACCGTTCCCTTCAGGAGTCCGATCTCTCCCCCTCCAAACTACAAATCTGCCTGATGGATCCCACTGGCCAATACGGCAATGTGGCCTTGTCCCTTTTGCGTTACGCCTCTACCGTCAAGGTATACACCCCTCAGGTGGAATTGCTGGAAGAAGCTGCCCGTCAATCCATCAAGCGGTATGGCGCTCCCCTGCTGGTTTCCGATGATCCTAGATGTGTATCACAATGTCCGGTTGTCCTCAATCCCTGGGGCATGCAGGCCCCTATCTCTAGAGAATCGGTGATATTTTCCACCCGTCCGCTAAAAGGGCAGCACAGCCTATGTCTTACAAGCTATACCGCTGCTGTGGGAGGGGAGGCCGGACGGCTTTGTCCCAGTGGAATCGACGCCACCCAATTTGCCGCTGCTTTATATGCCGCTGGGCGGCTCCGAGATCCAGTAGAGGTATCTTCCTGCCTCGGCGGCGGACAATGGTTGGATTTTTTATCTGTATCCTCGTCGATTCGCCGGGCCTACGACTTCTTTGAGGGTGGAGAAACAGGTGAATTGAAGCGGAAACATTGACAGAGTGTAAGCTCTTGACTATAATAAATCTAATACCCGTCATAGATAAAAACGGCCTAGTGGCTCTATCTTTTGGGATATGCAGAAAGCAATTGCGGTCAGATCCGTGGGAAACCTCCATCCATGAACGGATGGAGGCGTCTTATTGGATGAAACCGTTTTTGATTTGATTCTTAACAATTACTGGAGGTACTGGAATGGCCAAGCAGGTTCTCCTGACCGACGAAGGTCTTAGAAAATTGGAGGCTGAGCTGGAAGAGCTCAAAACAGTCAAACGAAAAGAAATTGCCGATAAAATCGAAGTTGCCCGTTCCTTCGGCGACCTTTCGGAAAACAGCGAATACGATGAAGCCAAAAATGATCAGGCTATCGTAGAAGCCCGCATCGCTGAATTGGAAGCCATGCTGCGCAACGTCAAGGTGCTGGATGAGGATGAGCTAAGCACCGAGATGATCCATGTAGGTTCTAAAGTCAGGCTCTTTGACCGGGAGTTTGAGGAGGAGGTGGAGTACCAAATCGTGGGGTCCACCGAAGCCGATCCTTCCAAGGGCCGTATTTCCGATGAATGCCCGGTAGGAAAAGGCCTTTTGGGCCATCGCGTGGGCGAAGCGGTGGAAATCGAAGTGCCCGACGGCGTCGTCACCTTCGACGTATTAGAGATATCCAAGTAATGAAGGCGGGGGAAGGCGGCAAATGCCCTCCCCCGTTTTTAATTCTTCCACGGATCCTACAAGTTTGACGCTATGGAAAATCAAATTCCGTCGGTCTGACAAAGGCGGCGGCAAGATGTAAAAAAATAAACGGAGGTCCATTATGAGCCAAAATAATCAACCGCCCGTGCCCGAGAACAGTACGGAAAATTTAAACGAACTTTTACAAATCCGACGGGATAAATTAGCCGCCCTTCAAGAAGAGGGCAACGATCCCTTTACCATCACCACCGCCACCCAGACCCATCACGCCGCTGAAATCGTCGAGCGGTTTGAGGAACTGGAAAATACCGACTGCACCATTGCCGGCCGTATTATGACATGGCGGGATATGGGCAAGGCAAACTTTATTGATATCCACGACGCTACCGGACGAATCCAGGTCTATGTCCGCATGAACGACATCGGTGAGGAAGCCTTCGCCGCCTTTAAAAAGTGGGATATCGGTGATATCGTGGAAGTAACCGGCTTTATCTTCCGCACCCGCCGGGGTGAAATCTCGGTCCATGCCAAGGGCATCCGTCTGCTTTCCAAGTCGCTTCTCCCCCTGCCGGACAAGTTCCACGGCCTGAAGGATACCGACGTCCGTTACCGCCAGCGCTACATCGACTTAATCGTCAATCCTGAGGTCAAGGATACCTTCCTCAAGCGCAGCAAAATCATCACCTCCATCCGCCGCTATCTGGATGAGAATTGCTTCACCGAGGTGGAAACGCCTATTTTGAATCTCATCGCCGGCGGCGCTACCGCCCGTCCTTTCATCACCCATCACAACACCTTGGATCTGGACATGTACCTACGCATCGCGCCGGAATTGTATCTCAAGCGCCTTATCGTGGGCGGCATGGAACGGGTGTATGAGCTGGGCCGCAATTTCCGCAACGAAGGAATGGATGTGCGCCACAATCCGGAATTTACTATGGTGGAGCTGTACGAAGCCTTTACCGATTACAACGGCATGATGAAGCGCGCTGAAGAAATGATCGCTGCCGCCGCTGTGGAAGCAACCGGTTCCACCAAGGTAGTCTATCAGGGGGAAGAAATTGACTTGACCCCTCCCTTCCGCCGTCTGAGCATGCTGGACGCTGTCAAGCAGTATACCGGCATCGACTTCGACTCCTTCCGCGGCGACGACCAAAAGGCTTTGGAAGCCGTCAAAGCTCTGGGCATTGAAGAGGTAAAAGACGATATGACCTGGGGCGATTTGCTCAACCTGGCCTTTGAGGAAAAGGTGGAGGAGCAGTTGGTACAGCCCACCTTTATCATCGATTACCCGGTGGAAATCTCTCCCCTGACCAAGCGCAAGCCTTCGGCTCCCCATCTGACCGAACGGTTTGAATTGTTTATCACCCGCCGTGAATTTGCCAACGCCTATTCCGAGCTCAACGACCCCATCGATCAGCGGGCCCGTTTGGTTCGCCAGGCAGCCATGCGTGAAAAGGGCGACGACGAAGCCCAGATGCTGGATGAGGATTTCCTCATGGCGTTGGAGTACGGCATGCCTCCCACGGGCGGCCTGGGTATGGGCATCGACCGTCTGGTCATGCTGCTGACCGATTCCTCCTCTATTCGAGATGTTTTGCTCTTCCCCACCATGAAACCCAAGGTGATGTCGGAAGACGCTGAGACGGAGGAATA
>CALCVR010000111.1 GCA_937905915.1 uncultured Eubacteriaceae bacterium | reverse complement strand
GTTGACAAAAGGCAATAACTGTATTATAGTCTTATTGTAATAAGTGATTAATACAATAAGACAGATCGAGAGGAGGGATTTTTTGCCCTATCATTTTGATAATACACAGCCCATTTACCTCCAGATCATCCGGCTTATCCAGTTGAACATCGCGTCGGGACGATGGGTTCCCGGGGAACGGATACCGGCAGTACGGGAATTGGCCGTGCAGTTTGGAGTCAATCCCAATACGGTGCAGCGGTCTTTGTCCGAGCTGGAAAGAGAAGGGCTGCTGTATTCGGAGCGGACTTCCGGGCGGTTTATTACAAAAGACGTCCATCGGATTCAGACCATCCGGAATCAAATGGCGCAGGAGTATATCCTGCAGTTTGTCAAGAACATGTTAGAGCTGGGAGTTTCTCCCCAGCGCATTGTATCAATGCTTGAGGAAGAGGTGGCAAAACATCATGAGCAATAACCCATTGGTGACCATCCAGCACCTGAGTAAGAATTACGGCGCTTACCCTGTGCTGCAAGACATCAATCTAAGCCTGGAGGCCGGGTCCATTGTGGGATTATTAGGCCCCAACGGCTGCGGGAAGACCACGTTAATGAAAATCATGACCGGTTTGATCAGCGATTACAGCGGCGGCGTTTTGATCGACGGCCACAAGCCGGACGTCTACACCAAAAGCATCGTATCCTACCTGCCGGAGAAAACCTATCTGCGGGACTCCATGCGCCCAATCGATGCTGTGGATCTTTTCCACGATTTTTACAGTGACTTCGACCGCCAGAAGGCCCTGGAGATGCTAAACCGGTTTCAATTGGATCCCCGCCAGCGCATTAAGTCCATGTCCAAAGGCATGCAGGAAAAGGTGCAGCTGATTCTGGTGATGTCCCGTGCAGCTCGGCTTTATCTTTTGGATGAGCCTATGGCCGGCGTAGATCCAGCGGCACGAAGCGTCATTTTAGATACCATCTTGACCAACTATTCAGAGAATTCCACCGTGATGCTGTCCACCCACTTGATTTACGATGTGGAGCGGGTGTTTGATCACATTGTCATGCTGGGATACGGCAAGATGGTGATGAACGACACGGTGGACAATATCCGCAATCAAACCGGTAAATCGTTGGATGAGGTGTTTCGGGAGGTATTCAGATGCTAGGAAAATTGATCAAACACGAGTTTGTGGCCAGCAGCCGTCTGATGGGCCTGATGGTCATTTGCGCCCTGTTTGTTGCGGGAATCACCAGCCTTTCTTATGCTTTGGATATCATCTGGTTTCAAGTGACCGCCACATTTTTGCTGGTCATCTCAGCGGTGGCGGTGATTATTTTCACCTATATTGTAGTGGCCGTCCGGTTTTTTAAGAGCATGTATAGCCAGGAAGGGTATCTTACCATGACGTTGCCGGTATCCAGTTCCAACCTGCTGGGCGCCAAGGTGATTGTCTCCCTGATCTGGCTCATCGTGTCGGTTTTGGTGTGCACAGGGATGGTCGCATTGCTTTTGCTCCTGCTGTATTCCGGCAATGTCGATCAGTTCTTCTCAAGTGTTATGGCCACTTTTGGCATGGTGGACGTCGGCGTTTGGCTCCAGTATATCGCCTTCCTTGGCGGGACGCTGCTGGTCGGTATGATTGTCTTTTTGGGACAGGTGTTTTTTGCCATCACCTTGGCAAATACCGCCGCATTCCAACGGTATAGCATCGTGTCGGCTGTGTTCCTCTACCTGGGGATCAGCCTCGTCATGGGCACTATTGAATCGGTTCTGACCTTATTTGTCCCCATCGGGTTCCAGATGACTACAGAGGGGATTCGCCTGGTAGGAAGCAATATGATGGGTATGATGGTCTCTCCCAACAGCGTAACGGTATCTTATGCTGCTGTGGGCTTAGGCGGATTTGTTTTCCAGCTTGTGGAGATCGTAGGGTTGTTCTTTGGCACCTCCCAGCTGATCAAACGAAAACTCTGCATTCGATAAATGGGGATTTTTGAAGCTGTCGAGAGGAAAGCAGCAAGGCCAGATTCCGGCGCAATCCTACTGTGAAGCGGTGAAATGCCGCTTGCGTAGTTATCATAGATTTGTCAGTTCCTCCAGTTTGAAAGAATGGGCCGTTTTATCCTTATGCGGATAGGGCGGCTTCATTCTTTTGGGAAAGAATTTGTATGCTATCGTGTAGGAATATTCCACAAGCTACTACAAAATGACGAAGTATCATACTGTGCTTGACAAAGGAATATGGCAGCGTTAAAATATAGGTGCATTTTGGCGGCTTTGTTTTTTGTAGAAAGGTTGCAGATGCTCTCTTAGTTTAGAATGCCCTGCCAGAGAAAGCGGGGCCTTTTTCTTTTTTAAATAAAATGAGGTGCAGAGAGTGAACATTCTGATTGTAGGCTGTGGAAAAGTGGGGAGCGCCCTTGCGACCATGCTCAATGACTATGGCCACGATGTATCGGTTGTTGATCGGGACGCCTCCCAATTTGAACGCTTGGGTCCCGATTTCCGCGGAGTAACGGTGGCAGGCGTGCCTATGGACAAAGATGTGCTGCGCAATGCAGGCATCGAGGCCTGTGACGCGTTGGCGGCTGTTACCATTGATGATAATTTAAACATTATGGTTTCGCAAATGGCCCGCAAAATTTTTAAGGTGCCAAAGGTCATCGCCCGCGTATACGATCCGGCGCGGGAAGATGTGTTTAATCACTTTGGATTGACCACCGTTTGCCCCACTCGCCTGACCACCGATTCTCTCTACACAGCCTTATTAGATGAGGGTGAAGATCACACCATCACATTTCAAAGCTGTACGTTGGGATTTTCTGCCCGCCATGTGGACCGCACCATCCGCGGGAAAACACTGGATGCCGTCCCATTGCGGCCCAACGAGGAGATTATTGGAATCCGCCAGCAGCTGGGCGGGGTAGTCTTTGCCTCCAATATTCCGAGGGACTATACGCTAAAAGATACCGACCGCATTCTGTTTTGCCGGGCGGTGGACTGACCAAAGGAGTAGGGTTATATGAGAATCGTCATTGTAGGAGGGGGCAAGGTAGGATACTTCCTCTGTAAGGCGTTGATTGAAAATGGGCATGAAGTCCATTTGATTGAAATTAATAAACTGCTCAGCGCCCATGTGGCCGATGAATTGGATATTCCGGTGGTATGCGGCGACGGCACTACGTTGGAAGCCCAGATTGCGGCGGATACAGCCAAGGCGGACGCTTTTGTGGCCGTTACCGGCCGGGATGAGGACAACCTTATCGCATGCCAGCTGGCCAATCTGCATTTTCATATTGAGCGGACCATCGCCCGGGCCAATAATCCCAAGAACGAAGAGGTCATGCGGGCTTTGGGAATCAAGATCCCGGTTTCTTCCACCGGGCGTATTGCCGAAATGATTGAGCACGAAGTGGACACTGCCGGTATGCAGATGCTGACCAATATCCGCGGCAAGGGTGCATTTTTGGAATTTACCGTCCCGGAAAACTCGGCGCTGGATGGAAAACGGTTGCAGCAGATTGATTTGCCTAAGGAGTGTTTGATTGTTTCCATTGTCCGTGGCAATGAGTTTTTTATCCCTCGCGGCAATACCATTATCTATAGTGGGGATGAAATTTATGCAGTGTCCAAATTAAACGTCCAAAAACAGCTGGTGAAAGCGCTGTCGTTAGTGTAAGCGGAAGCGATTTTAGAAGTTCCCAAGGTTATAATACCGAGAGGTGTTTTGACATAGATGGATCAAATGTCCATCGATCTAGAAATTTATTTTTCCCAAAAAGGAGATGACAGTACCTATGAAAACTGCAAGTGCGCGTGTTTTTTCGGACTATCTGACCGAAAAAGGCATCAAGTGGAGAGAGAGCGAAGGCGGCGATACCGATTGCATCCGTCTTCTGTATGGCGGCGACAATAAGGACGATATCAACCTGGCCTGCTTCTTTGACGACGATGAGGAGACCATGGCCATCCGCTGCTTTGACATTGGCAAGGCGCCGAAGAATAAAATGGATGCCGTGCTGGCAGCCCTTAATGAGGTCAATGGCCGGTATAAATGGGTCCGCTTCTATGTGGATAAGGACAATGACATCGTCGCCTGCCTGGATACTGAGATCACTGTGGAGACAGCCGGTATCGTCGGCCGCCGCTGTGTAAGCATCTGCGTGCAGATCATCGACGAAGCTTATCCCACCCTGATGAAAGCCATCTGGAGCTAATCGTTCTCCAAACAGTAAAAAAATGAACAAAGCCCGTCTAAGTGCCGCAGTTAGCGCTTAGACGGGCTTTGTTCATGGTTATATAAAAGAAAAGAGCCGGAGCTATTGCCGGCCCTAAATGTTCTTCACAGATACACAAAAATTACTTGGCTTTTTTAGACCAGGAATCTTTGAGCGCCACCGTACGGTTAAAGACAGGGTGAAGATTGGTGGAATCCGGATCCTTGGTGAAGTAGCCGCAGCGCATAAACTGGAAGGAATCGCCCACTTTAGCAGTGGCCAAAGAACTTTCCAACTTGCAATTTTGCAACACCACCAGAGACTGGGGATTGAGATTCTGCTGGAAATCCTCCACACCGGTTTCATCAGAGGGATTCTCTACGTTAAAGAGCCGGTCGTACAAACGGACTTCAGCATCTACACAATTGTCAGCCGACACCCATTGAATGGTTCCTTTTACCTTGCGGCCGTCGGGGGAATTGCCGCCTCGGCTTTTTGGATCATAGGTGACGTGGACAGCTTTAATGTTGCCGTTTTCATCTTTGTCCACCGACGCAAACTGAACAAAATAAGCGCCCTTCAAACGGACTTCCTTGCCGGGGGCCAGACGGAAATACCCCTTGGGAGGCTCCTCCATAAAGTCGTCCTGGTCGATGAAAAGCTCCCGGGAGAAGGTAACATTGCGAGTGCCCATCTCCTCATGGCCGGGGTGATTTTCCACCTCCAGAACCTCCGTTTTACCTTCGGGATAATTGTCCACAATGACCTTCAAGGGACGCAGGACAGCCATGGCTCTGGGAGCCTCTTCGCTTAAGTGATCCCTTACGCAAAATTCAAGCAGTGCATAATCTACGACGCTGCTGGCCTTGGATACGCCGATGCGGTCGCAGAATTCCCGGATGGCGGCCGGAGGATATCCGCGGCGGCGCATACCGCTCAAAGTGGACATGCGGGGATCGTCCCAGCCGGACACTACGCCGTTTTTAACCAGGGCGAGACACTTGCGCTTAGAAGTCAAGGTATAATTTAAGTTGAGACGGGCGAATTCAATCTGACGAGGAGGATATTTAATATCCAGTTCCCGCAAGAACCAGTCGTATAGCGGCCGGTGATCCTCAAACTCCAGGGAGCACAAGGAATGTGTCACCCCTTCGCAGGCGTCGGAAAGAGGATGGGCAAAGTCGTACATGGGGTAAATGCACCAAGTGTCGCCTGTGCGATGATGGGCCTGTTTCAAGATGCGGTAGATAACAGGATCACGCATATTGAGGTTGGGGGAGGCCATGTCGATTTTAGCCCGCAAGACCTTCTCACCGTTGGCAAATTCACCGGCTGTCATGCGTTTAAAAAGATCCAGGTTTTCTTCCACCGAACGGTTGCGATAAGGGCTCTCCTTGCCTGGTTCGGTGAGGGTGCCGCGGTATTCACGGATCTGATCGGCGGTTAAGTCGCACACATATGCCTTGCCCTTTTTGATTAACTCGGTGGCGCAGTAGTAGATAAAGTCAAAATAGTCGGAGGCAAAGTGCAGATCCTCCCACTGGAAACCAAGCCATTGGATATCCTGCTTAATGGCTTCCACATACTCCACCTCTTCCTTGCAGGGATTGGTATCATCCAAACGAAGGTGGCAGGTGCCGTGATGAGCGTGGGCCATGCCGAAATTAATGCAAATGGCTTTGGCGTGGCCGATATGGAGATAACCGTTAGGTTCGGGCGGAAAACGGGTTTGGACATGGTCAAAGACGCCGTTTTTCAAATCGTCCCGAATAGCTTCGTCAATAAAGTTGGCCGGTGTGTTGACCGGCTCCTGGATAGGTGTAGGGTTCATACATTGCCTCCATCAAGAAAAATCAGCGGACGGGCAGTAATGCCCGGCGCCGTGGACATAAGGTATTATAAATGGGGTTTTTATCCGCTTATTGCATGGCTTCCATGGCTTGCTCAAAACGGGAAAGACGGCTTATGACGCGGTCTTTTCCCAGCAGGGCCAAAATAGAGTGAAGGTCGGGGGTGTTGCGCCGGCCGGTGACCGCCACACGGATAATACCGCTGACGTCTCCCACGTGGCCTTTGTAGCTGTCCGGATCCTTTTTATAGGTTTTGACCTCACGAGCAAATCCCAAAGGCTCGCAAAGATCTTTCAAGCCGTTAAACCAAGCGTCCCGGTCGTCGTCCGGGCGGAAAGCGTCCCGATAGGCCCTCGCAATGGCAGCTGCGTCGGCGGAGGAGATATTCTGAGGTAGATCATACTGCCCGTCCCACAGCTCGTCGTAAAAATAGGATACATAATCCCGCACATCCGACCATTTGCCGATGTCCTTGCGGGGTTTTACCGGCGTGCGGTCGATGTCAAAAATGGCTGTGGCATATTGGGGATCCCGGGAAAGAAGGGCGTAGAGCTCGGTATCGTATTGTTTTGCCCAGCCGGAAGCCAGATCATAGACTTCACTGGCCGGCATTAAAGAGATAACGTTTTTGCTCACATCCTGAAGTTTCTTCAGGTCGAACAAGGCGCCCGAAGCGCTCATTTTATTGAGCTGGAAGGGGAATTCCGAAAGAGGAGTCCGGGCGTTTTGCCGCCGCCAATCCTCGAAGTTGGAGTTGGCGATGGTCATCAAGTACTCGGTAACCGATTGGGCGGGGACGCCCTGTTCCCGGTAGTACTCCACCGAAGCTTCGGGATCCTTGCGCTTGGAGAGCTTGCGCTTGCCGCCGCCATCCTCCTTCATAATGGGGGAGACATGGGCGTAATTGGGAGCCTTAAGGCCCAGCATGTAAAAGAGCTGGAGATGGATGGGAGTGGAAGAAATCCACTCGTCTCCCCGGATGACGTGGGTGGTGCCCATCAGATAATCGTCCACCACATGGGCGAAGTGATAGGTGGGGATGCCGTCCTGCTTGAGGATGACCACGTCTTGGATGTTTTCCGGCATCTCAATTTTGCCTTTGACGCCGTCCTTAAAGCCGATCCGGCGCTCCATGGAACCGGGGGATTTGAGCCGGATGACAAAAGGCTTGCCTTCCCCAAGATTTTGCTTGACTTGATCCAAGGTAATATTCCGATGGACAGCCCATTCCCCATAATAACCGGGGGTCAGCTTTTGGGCCTCCTGTTTTTCACGAAGGGCGGACAGATCCTCTTCGGTGCAAAAGCAAGGATAGGCCTTGCCCTGAACCAGAAGGGACTTGACAAAAGTGCGGTAAATCATGCGGCGGGCCGACTGAAGGTAGGGGCCGTAGTCCCCCGATTCACTGTCTGGACCGGGGCGGCCTTCGTCGAAACGGATGCCAAAGCCGGAAAGGCCTTGGATGATTCCAGTGACGCCGTCAGCCACCTCGCGCTTTTTATCGGTATCCTCAATGCGAAGGAAGCACACGCCCTTAGGCCCGGCCACCAAACGGTTGACCATGGCGGTAAACAGTCCGCCGATGTGCAGGAACCCAGTAGGACTGGGTGCAAAACGGGTGACCTTTGCGCCGCTTGGAAGCTCACGGCGGGGATACCGGGCCAATACTTGCTCAGGCGTCTCGGTGACGTCGGGCAACAGAAGATCGGCCATCTCCTGATATTCTGAATATTCTGACATGGGATCACACTCCCTCTTAAGTTCAAAATGGGTTACCTTCTTATTATTACAGAAATTGTGCCTGTGTTCAAGTATTTTTTCCAGCGAAAAGCCCCGTGAAATGCCAGCGTCCTGTTGACGAAAAGGGATGGGATGGGGTATCATGTGCCACAAAGGGGGATTTGCAGATGGAAAATGGGAGAATTCACATCTATTGCGGCGACGGCAAAGGAAAAACCACAGCTGCTGCGGGACTGGCGGTAAGAGCCTGTGGAAACGGGAAAAAGGTGCTGTTTTTGCAGTTTCTCAAGGGGGAGAAATCTGGGGAGCGGTACGCACTGCGCCTGCTGCCGGGGATAACGGTGTATCCCAATCCGGAATACATCAAGTTCTCCTTCCAGATGACGGAGGAGGAGAAGGAACAGGTACGGGCAGACAACGACCACCGGTTCAAGGAAGCCGCTGTGGAAGCCATTGAAAAAGGCTGCGACCTTTTGATTTTAGACGAAGCGGTAGGAGCTCTCAACGAGGGCCTGATTAGCCGCCCTTTGTTGCTGTTTTATTTGCGCACCAAACCCAAGGGCTTGGAGATTGTGCTCACCGGCCGGGATCCGGACGAAGAACTGTGCGCTTTGGCCGATTATATTTCGGAAATAAAAAAGATTCGTCATCCTTTTGACCGAGGGGAAGAGGCACGCCAGGGGATTGAATGGTAAATAATATCCCTGTTAAGGGAAAAGCGGGCTGGATCTATTCCAGCCCGCTTTCTTTATCAGTAGTATTGTTTTAAGAAGGGACGCCCTTTATCCTGCCCCCAGCGTGTCCGAAGCGTGATGGGTTAGATCGTCCACCACACGGCCGTCTTGGAGGCGGATAATACGCCGTGCCGACGCGGCGATGGTATTGTCGTGGGTGATGAGGATAATGGTGCGGCCCTGGCGGTTTAATTCCTCGATAATGTGAATCACTTCCCGGCCGGACGCGGAATCTAAATTGCCGGTGGGCTCGTCGGCTAAGATGATGCTGGGTTTGGCGGCGATGGCCCGGGCGATGGCCACCCGCTGCTGCTGTCCTCCCGACATCTGGGAGGGACGATGGTGCATACGATTTTGGAGTCCCACTTGTTCCAAGCACTCCATGGCA
>CALCVR010000110.1 GCA_937905915.1 uncultured Eubacteriaceae bacterium | reverse complement strand
ATATGATTGAGGCCCCTCATGGCCGCGCTCCGGCGGTGGCCACCGGCGTAAAGCGCGCTCTGCCTGAGAATGTGGTATTCACCTACCAGGGCGACGGCGACTTGGCCGCCATCGGTACGGCTGAAACCGTCCACGCGGCTACCCGCGGCGAGAATATCACCGTTATCTTCATCAATAACTGCATCTACGGCATGACCGGCGGCCAGATGGCTCCGACCTCCTTGCCCGGCCAGGTCACCCAGACCACCCCTTACGGCCGTGACGTCAAGACGGCGGGCAATCCCATCCGCGTGTGCGAGATGCTCTCCACCTTGGACGGCGTCGCATTGGCCCAGCGTGTGACGGTGGATTGTGTTAAAAATGTCAACATCGCTAAGAAAGCCATCCGTAAGGCCTTTGAGAATCAGATCGAAGGCCGCGGTTATTCCATCGTAGAAGTTCTGTCCACCTGTCCCACAAACTGGGGCCTGACCCCCAACGAAGCCCTTCAGTGGCTGCGGGATAACATGATCCCTTATTATCCCTTGGGCGTGTATAAGGACGTTACAGCGGAAGGGGGCAGCCAGCATGAGTAAGAGTTACAATATGCTGTTGGCCGGCTTTGGCGGCCAGGGCATTCTGTTTGCCGGCAAAGTCATCGCCTATGCAGGTTTGATGGACGGCCAAGAGGTTTCTTGGCTGCCGTCCTATGGCCCGGAGATGCGCGGCGGTACTGCCAATTGCAGCGTTTGCCTGTCGGACGAACCCATCGGTTCCCCCCAAGTGCTGACCCCGGATGTGTTGGTGGCCATGAACCAGCCTTCTTTGGAGAAGTTTGTGGATGCCGCAGTACCCGGCGCCGTCATTTTGGTGGATAGTTCCCTCATTGAGAAGAAGGTAGAGCGTGAGGACGTCAAAACCTTCTACATTCCGGCCACTGCTTTGGCAGAGGAACATAATCTAAAAGGCCTGGCCAACATCATCCTCATCGGCAAGCTGTTTAAAGAAACAGGTTTTTGTGGGGAAGAGGCTTTAGATAAGGCGCTGGATAAGTGCATTCCTCCCCGCAAGGCCCATTTGAAGGAACCCAATATGAAAGCTATCCAGCTGGGTATGTCCCTGTAAAGAAGCAATCGGACGATTGTAGTTCAGAAAATCCTCTGTCCTTTTTGATAGGGCAGAGGATTTTTGTTTGTAATGGAAGAAAGCGATGAAAAAAACCTTCTCCCATTTGATAGAAATTGTGCTATAATAGAATACGCTTGACTGCTGGAAAGGAAGGCAGTGAGCATTAACTTGTCAGGAACGAGGGATGGCATTGAAGAAACAGCAGCTGGCAAAATTTGATCAGATTGCGCCGCTTATTTCCAACACGCCGCTTTTGGAGATTGGATTTACCTATCGAGGGGAACCCCGGCGCATTTTTGCAAAAGCTGAGCATTATAATTTGACTGGCAGCATTAAGGATCGTGTGGCCTATCACGTGCTGCGCAAAGCCTATTTGGAGGATGCAATCCAGCTGGGGGATGTCATTGTAGAGGCCACCAGCGGCAATACCGGCATCGCCTTTTCGGCTTTGGGAAGTTACTTGGGCCATCAGGTCATTATTTATATGCCTGATTGGATGAGCGCCGAACGGGTCAATTTAATGAAGAGCTACGGCGCTCAGGTGCGGCTGGTCTCCCGGGAAGAAGGGGGATTTTTAGGTTCCATCCGCATGACGGAGGAACTGGCCCAGAAGGGCGGGGTATTTTTGCCGCGTCAGTTTTCCAATGAGGACAATGTAGAGACTCACTATCTCACCACTGGGGCAGAAATTGTCCGCCAGCTGGACGCCTTAGGCCTCAAGGCCGACGGCGTCGTGGCCGGTGTTGGGACGGGCGGGACCATTATGGGTATCGCCAAACGGCTGCAAGAGGAAAATCCATCCTGCAAAGCGTATCCTTTGGAGCCCCTCAATTCGCCTACCCTTTCCACAGGATATAAGGTAGGGCATCATCGTATCCAAGGCATTTCGGACGAATTTGTCCCTAGCATTATTAAGCTGGATGAGTTGGACGACGTGGTGTCGGTAGACGATGGCGACTCCATTGCCATGGCTCGGATGCTGTCGGCAAAACTAGGCGTGGGCGTGGGTGTATCGTCGGGAGCCAATTTCTTAGGATGCCTGATGGCTCAGGAAAAACTAGGCAAGGACAGCGTGGTGGTAACCGTATTTGCCGACGACAATAAGAAGTATCTGTCTACCGATTATTCGGAGCCTGTCCAGATGGAAGATCATTTTCTCACCAAAGATATTATATTAACAAGCCTCAAGGCGTATCGATAATGGCTTTAAGACCTAGGAGACAAAAATCCTAGGTCTTTTTTGTCATTTAAAAAGGAAATCCGTGGGATGATCTAAGGACTTATGTGGTATAATGAGGAAAAAGGGATCTTATGACAAACGCCGGAGGAGGGGAGAAACATGGACGATCGAATAGTACAGCAATACCTGCAAGGAGCTTCTCTCAACGCTTACGATTTTTTTGGATGCCATCTTACACGGGAATGGGATCAAGACGGGGCGCGTTTTTGCGTGTATGCCCCTCATGCATCCCACGTGTCGCTTATAGGGAGCTTTAACGGCTGGCAGGGTTATGATATGCAAAAGACGCCGGAAGGCGTATGGAGCTTGTTTGTGCAGGGCGTAAAAGAGATGGATCTTTACAAATACCGCATTACAACAGCCAATGGAGAGGTGTACGACCGAGCCGATCCCTTTGCATTTTACAGCGAGCGCCGACCCAACACAGCGTCGGTAGTATTCCAGATCGATGGATTCCCTTGGGAGGATCAAACATGGATGGGTTCCCGTGGCAAAAATTTTAGCCGTCCTATGAATATCTACGAGATGCATCTCGGTTCCTGGAGGATGGAACCGGGGGAAGGGGATGAACGTTTTCCCAATTACGCGCAGATCAAAGGCAAGCTGATCCCCTATCTCAAGGAGATGGGATATACCCATGTGGAATTTTTGCCCCTGACGGAATATCCCTTTGACGGATCCTGGGGATATCAGGTAACAGGATATTTCAGCGCCACCAGCCGGTATGGGGATCCCCGTCAGCTGATGGATCTCATCAACTGCTGCCATCAGAACGGCATCGGCGTTATTTTGGATTTTGTGCCGGTGCATTTTGTGCGGGATTTTTATGCTCTTCATCAGTACGACGGCTCTTTTCTCTACGAAAGTGAAGAGGAGGACCAGCGGTACAGCCAGTGGGGGACAGCCTTATTTGACTATACAAAACCCCATGTGCTCAGCTTCATGAAGTCGGCCCTGAATTTTTGGATTACCTATTTTCACATCGACGGTATCCGATACGACGCCGTCAGCAATCTGATCTACCGCCACGGGGACCAAAACTTAGGAACCAACGAACCGGGCATCTGGTTTTTGAAAAATACAAATTATGCGTTGCAGAAGAAACACCTGACGTCATGCTGATGGCTGAGGATTCCTCCCACTATTTAAAGGTGACGGCTCCGGTGGAATACGGAGGCCTGGGTTTTGATTATAAATGGGACTTAGGCTTTATGCACGACACCTTTGATTATCTGGAGCTTGCGCCATCCCATCGGGGAGAGAAGCACAATTTAGTGACCTTTTCCATGAGTTATTTTTACCACGATATCTTTGTTTTGCCCTTCTCCCACGACGAGGTTGTCCACGGCAAGAAAACCGTCATTGACAAACTCTATGGCTCTTATGAGGAGAAATTCGCCCAATTGAGGAGCCTTTATCTCTATATGTTCACCCATCCTGGGAAAAAGCTCAACTTCATGGGAAATGAGCTTGCCGAATTCAAAGAATGGGACGAAGATAAGGAATTGGGTTGGAACATATTGGAATATGATCAACATCGGGATTTTCACGAATACCTTAAATTTTTGCATCAGATTTACAAAAAAGAGACGGCTCTTTTTGCTGCCGATTATCATCCAAAAGGTTTTGAATGGCTGGACGTAGACAATGCAGAACAATCGATGTACGCTTATCGTCGGGACGATTTAAATGGACAAGAGGTATTTGTAGTGCTCAATTTCTCCTCCAAAAGCTACGCCCATTATGATCTCCCGGTGGGGGAAGAGGGCAATTATACGGAACTCATCCACACCGACGCCGAAGGCTTTGGCGGGAAGGGAAGATGCAACGGCGGCATTTTGCGCACAGCCTGCAAAAATGGAAAAATACTTTTGCGTCTTAAGCTGGCACCTTATTCAGCCCTGATGGTTAAGAAGACCGATAAAACAGAATGACAGTCTAAAACGGACGGATGCCCTTTGTATTGTTGAATATCAAAAAAGCGTATCGTTTTCTCTTTAAAACGATACGCTTTTTTACGTCTCTTAGTTTTTAAATTTCATCAAGTTCTCAGCGCACTGACGCAACTCTTCCTGAGTTGTAATCTGAGCGCCGCTCTGTTTGATGGTTTCCTGGACATAAGTGGGCAACGACATAAAATATTGCTGCATAGCGGAATTTTCGCATTGGACGTTTCCAAATGTGCTGTTGGACATAACCAATCACCTCCCATGTTATTTTTTGCTCTAGAGTGAAAAATACCGATGGGAAATGGTAGCAAATCAGGACCAAGCCTTTTGAAGCAGATGGACTGCGTCGCTTAACTCTTGGCGGCAGAGACCTGCATATCCCATTACCAAAGTGGACGGCGGACATTGCCTTACATCGCCTCGAAAATAACGAGAGAGTCCATTTATTTTAACGCCCTGCTTCAAAGCGCGTTTCACAAGCTCTGATTCCTCCATGCCGTTTTTTATTTGAATGAGGAAATGAAGGCCGGCATTGTCCCCTTGGATGACCATTCGGCTGCCCAAAGTTTGTCCCAGCTGTTTGATCGTGTGATCTTTACGTTGTTTATAGAGATTTCCCACCCGGTTTAGATGGCGGGAGAAGAGTCCGCTTTCTAAAAAACGGCAGAGGGTGTGCTGCTCAAAACGGGAGACAGTGGAAGAGGAAAAGGTGAATTTTTCCAAATATCGATGTAAAAGCGTCGGAGGCAGCACCAAGTAGGCCACACGGATGGAAGGGGCGATACTGCGGGAAAAGGTACCTACATAAATGACTTTGCCGTGAGGGCTAAGCCCCTGCATGGCGGGGATCGGACGGATGTTAAAGCGGAATTCGCTGTCGTAGTCGTCCTCAATGATGTAGCGGTCTGGGGACTCACTGGCCCATTTGAGCAGCTGGGTGCGCCGCCCTATGGGCATGGTGATGCCCATAGGAAACTGGTGGGAAGGGGTGACATAAGCCACAGTAGCCCCTGATTGAGCC
>CALCVR010000109.1 GCA_937905915.1 uncultured Eubacteriaceae bacterium | reverse complement strand
GAGGGGGATTACGACGAGCTGATGGAAATTGTAAAAGAGTGTCAGAAAATTTGCATCCGGGCCGGCGCTCCCAGCGTGATGTCCTATGTCAAAATTGCCTTTAACCCAGAGGACGGCGTTTGGTCTATCGATAAGAAAGTGACCAAACATCATCTGTGATAAAAATAGTCTTTAGCAGGATTCCACAAGTTAGAATCCTGCTTTTTTATTTTTCCACAATTTTATTTGATTAAAATAAATAATTCATTTAATTATTTAGTATAAAAAACATAGAAAAATCCGTAAACGATATAGATTATCTTGAAATGATTTTTTGCACCAATTATAATAAAGCTGAGCTTTCGCAGGCCCAAATGCGAAACCGGCAAACAACCCGCAAAAGAGGGAGACTGACTTAAAAAAGTAAACGTTTTTTACGTAAGAAGGAGGAGAATACCGTGTTAAAATCCCATCGAAGGGTGGGGAGCTTTGCGCTTTCTTTGGCCATGATTTTTTCTCTGTTTTCCGTGGCCGGATCTACCAATGCGCAGGAACCATCCGAGAATTTCCGCAACGTAGCTCTGCGCCGCGCAGCCTATCATTCCACCGCGGCCGATTATAACCAAACCGGCCATCTCGTCACCGACGGCATCATCGATTCCGGCTCTTTTGACAGCAGCTGGGTCAGCGCCGGGGATGTAGATGAGTCGGTGTACGTCGACCTTGGCGCCAAAAGCCTCGTCTCCTCTGCAAAAATCTACTGGGGAGAAAATTACGCCACAAGCTATAAACTGCAGGTTTCGCTGGATGCCGAGAACTGGACTACTGTGCTAAGCGCCCAAGGCAAGGGCGGCGTGGAAGAAGTGTCCTTTGCCCCGCAGCAGACCAAGTACGTCCGATTGTTGTGCGAGACCTCATCGGGCAGGAATTTTATCGTGAAGGAACTGGAAGTGTACGGTTCCAACGGCCTGCACTACTCCATCGGGGATCTGCCGGCCCCGGAAGCCGACGGCACCCAGTATCTCCGGGGCGGCAATTGGAAGGTGCAGCGTGTCTCGGAAGTGGATGTCGATGGGACCGCTCTCTCCCAAGCCGGTTACGACGATAGTTCTTGGCTGCCCGCTACCGTTCCCGGCACTGTTTTGACCTCGTACCAAAACGCCGGCGCCATTGCCGACGGCAATTTTGACGACAACCAGTTGCAAATTTCTGACAGCTTCTTTACCGCCGACTTCTGGTACCGGGATCATTTTACCATTCCCGAAAGCCAGCAAGGGCAAAAGGTATGGCTCAATTTCGACGCTATCAACTGGAAGGCCGATGTCTACTTTAACGGGCAAAACGTAGGCCGCATCGAAGGCGCTTTTACCCGCGCAAAATTCGACGTTACCGATTTGGCCAACATCGGCGGTGAAAACTATTTAGCGGTGTACATCCATAAAAATGACACGCCCGGAGCCGTTACGGAACAGGATCTGTCCGCTCCCGGCAGCAACGGCGGCGCTTTGGGCGCCGACAATCCCACCATTCACGCCTCCGTCGGGTGGGACTGGGTGCCCACCATCCGGGGACGCAACATCGGTATTTACAACGACGTCTTTATCAGCTACTCCCAAGACGTCCAATTAAAGGATCCTTGGATGATTACCGATCTGGCACTCAACGAGCAGCCCAGCACCACCTATGTCAATGAAGCCGCCGGCGCTTCGGCCTCCGCCTCGTCGGGAGACGCGGCAAGCGCTGTGGACGGCGACACCGAGACAAAATGGTCGGCCGCTCCAAAAGACGGCGAGGCCCTTACTATCGACCTCAAAGAGGAGAAAACCTTCCAGACTGTTCTCATCACCTGGGGCGAAGCTGGTTATTGGAATTCCAACCATGCCGCCGTCGTGGGAACCTTCCACTTGGAAGGTTCCCACGACGGCGGCATTTGGGAACCCATTGCCATGAATCAAAAAGGTTCTACCGACGGTTCTGACTCGGTCTCTCTGGAGCAGCCCGTCACCTTCCGCTATGTGCGGTTTACCAGTGTGGAACGTTATATCTCCGGTTACGGCGGGGACAATACCGTCATCTCAGAGCTGGGTGTCTACAATGCCACCAAGGATGAGCTTTTCTCAGGAAAACGGGTGTATGCTCCCGATTTCTCCAAAGCCGACCTGACCTTGAAGACACAGGTGTCCAACACCAAGGACCAGCCTGTTACGGCCAATGTCAGCGGCACTATCCAGCCCGGCAACATCCCCTTCAGCCAGGAAGTGGAACTGGCAGCCGGTGAAGTTAAAGATATCACCATCGATGGCATTGTATTGAAAGATCCCGAACTCTGGTGGCCCAACACCTACGGCGAGCAGTATCTCTATACCGCTGCGGTGGACGTCACTGTGGACGGTGTGGAATCCGATTCCACCAGCTTCAAATTCGGTGTGCGCGAATTCACCTATCCCCTGAATGCCAGCAACCAGCTGATGATCTACTGCAACGGCGCCCGCATCATCTGCCGCGGCGGAAACTGGGGTATGGACGACGCCAATCTCACTGATACCGCAGAGGATTATGACATTAAA
>CALCVR010000108.1 GCA_937905915.1 uncultured Eubacteriaceae bacterium | reverse complement strand
GGGGTCGTACTTTTATCAGGGAAAAGGGTAAGAAAAGCAAGAAATAAGAAAAGGAGAAAGCATCATGAAAAAAAGCCGAAGAATCCTGAGCATAGGTCTTGCCTTGACAATGGTAGCCGGCATGATGATTTCCACTTCTCCTGTCTCCACAGCCACACCGTCGTCAGGAGAGGAGCGAAACCTTGCTTACCATCGCATGGCCTATCAATCCAGCGCAATGGACTTCAACGAAACCGCCCAGCTTATTACAGATGGAATTGTAGGGGAGGATATTACCTGGGAGACGCCCACGTTGACGTCCCCCTCTGGATCGACAAACGGCATGTTTGACGATATGATCTATTCCGGAGGCAGTGGAAGCGCGTCTGAGGAAAACCCGTTAATTCTCCAGTTTACGCCCAGCAAACCTACGGCTGTGACGCGGTATGACATCTCAGCCCGTGCCGGAGGAGGCGCCCCTGGGAACTGGACCTTTGAAGGATCCCAGGACGGGCAAAACTGGGACGTGCTGGACACCGTTGAAGGCAATACCTTTGATACCTATCGTTCCAGCGGCAGTTGGGCCACACTGGCCTTCCCTTTTGAAAACGAAACGGTATATCCTTATTACCGCCTCAAAATCACCGGTTCGGCCACGGGAGGCGGTTATCTCAATGTGGCGGAGGTTGATTTCTTTGAGACGTCCAAGTATGGGGATTACGTCAATTTGAAATACGCCCCCTTTGTCAGCCGCTGGACCAGCGACGGGGCTGGTGAACAGTGGGTATACATAGACTTAGGGGCACAGAGCACCTTTGACGAACTGCGGCTCACTTGGGGCCAGGAAGATTACGCCACCAAGTATCAGATCCAAGTATCCGACGACGCAGAACATTGGAAAACCGTCTCCAACGTGAAAAACCAGAAGGGAGGAGCCGTCTCCAATAAGATTCCCACCAAGACGGCCCGGTATGTCCGTGTCCTAATGGAAGAGAGCGCTGGGGAGAATTATAGCCTTCAGGAGATGGAGGTCATTGGGACAAACGATCTTTCCTATACCATCGACGCTATGCCGGAAGAAAGTGAAGACGGGACCCAGGCTCTTACCGGCGGCAATTGGAAGGTAGAACGGGAAAGCGCCATTGGGGATGTAGCCGGTGAAGAGGTGGCTTCGGCCGCCTACGACGATTCCACTTGGCTGCCAGCCGTGGTGCCTGGTACAGTGCTGACCTCTTACCTGGAAGCAGGAGCTGTTCCAGATACCGATGTCAGCGATAATCAATTGGCAGTATCCGATTCTTATTTCCGGTCCAACTTCTGGTACCGAAACAATTTTGTGGTGCCCAAAGAGAAACAGGGGCAAAAGGTACTGCTTAACTTCAATGCCGTCAGCTGGAAGGCGGTTGTGTACTTTAACGGCCAGGAATTGGGCGAAATCAACGGCGCTTATACCCGCGGCCAGTTTGACGTCACCGATTTGGTCAATTACGGGGAGAAAAACTACTTGGCCGTGCGTATCATCGCTCCCGAACATCCCGGCCTGACCACCTGCCAGGACGCCGATACCACCAACACAAACGGCGGTATGCTGGGAGCTGACAACCCTTCCATCCACGCCTCGGTGGGATGGGATTGGGTACCTACCATCCGCGGCCGCAACATCGGCCTTTACGACGATGTGTTCCTCAGTTACCGTGAGGGAGACGTCCATCTTATCGGCCCGTGGATTGAGACGACATTTGATAAAGACGATCAGGGCAATTACGATTTGTCCAAAGCCCATCTCACCATCCGCACCGAGGTGACCAATCCCGGTGACTCCGAAACAACTGCCACTGTCCAAGGCACCATCCAGCCTGGCGAAATTGAGTTCTCTCAAGGGGATATTGTCTTGGCGGCTGGGGAGACCAAGGAAGTCGCCATCCAGGTGGATGTGGACAATCCCCAGGTCTGGTGGCCCAATACCTACGGCGACCAGCCGCTTTACACCTATGAGATCCAGTCAGCGACAGGATCATCCTGGTGGCCGACGGTTGAAGACATCCAGACCTTCCAATTTGGTATCCGCCAGCTGGAGTTCACCCGCACCGGTGAACAGGGAAGCGGATGGGGATCCTCCAACAGTTCGGCTCTGAATTTGTACTGCAATGGCGTGCGCATCTTCCTCAAAGGCGGCAACTGGGGTATGGATGACTCCAACCTGGCGGCCGATGCAGAGGATTATGAGACAAAGATCCGTCTTCATGCAGAGGCAAACTTCACCATGATCCGCAACTGGGTGGGCCAGACCTGGAAAGAGGAATTGTATGAGGCCTGCGATAAATACGGCATCTTGATTTGGGACGACTTCTGGCTTGCCAACCCCTCCGACGGTCCTGATCCGGTAGACCGCGAAATGTTCTTTGACAACGCCACCGATAAGATCAAGAGAAATCGCAAACATCCCAGTATGGCCATCTACTGTGCCCGCAATGAAGGCATTCCGCCTGCTGATATCCAAGAATTCCTTACCAGCACCGTCGCCGGCAAAGCCAACATCGGAAACGACGGCGTAGAACAAGTAGGTTCTTTGGACGGAAGCCGCTATTACGTAAAATCCTCTAACACCGAGGACTTTGGAATCAATGGCCATGGCCCTTATACAGTACAGACGCCGCGCAACTACTTCTCCAGCAGCAGCGCAGGAGCCAACCCGCAGCTGCACACCGAGCGGGGTATGCCCAACTTCCCGGCCTATGAGAGCATATCCAAAATGCTGGGTGCAGAACATCAGTGGCCTATGGACGACGTATGGGGCATCCATGACTTTGCCAACGGCGGCGCTCAGAATGCCCGTCAGTTTAAGAATTTCATGTACGCTTACGAAGCGGAGGAAAACATCGATAATCTCAAGGATTTCTCCCGCATCGCCCAGATGGTCAACTACGAAGGCCATAAGGGTATGTTTGAATCCTTTGCCGAGGATAATTCCAGCGGCCTCCTCATGTGGATGAGCCAATCGGCGTGGCCGTCTACCGTATGGCAGATTTACGACTATTACTACGACACCAATGCCGGTTACTACGCCTTAAAGACCGCTAGCCAGCCGCTCAACATTATCTGGAACCCCACCCAGGAATCGGCAAAGAATGAAACCATCGGCCCCATGTACAATCCCAACCCCAACACCATTTCCATTACCAACGACACCGGCAAGGAATATACGGATTTGACCGCCCGTGTACGCATCTACGACATGAACGGAAAACTGCTCAGCACCCAGGAGGAGACGGCTGAAACCGTTGCTGTAGATGAAGTAAAGCCTATGTTTGCCGTGGAATGGCCCACTGAGGAAGGCATCACCCCCATTAAATTCATGCAGTGCGAAATTGTGGATGCCGGCGGCAATATCCTGGCCAGCAATTTCTATTGGGAAAATACCGAATCTTACCGGGATTACCAGGACATGAGTACCCTGGAACAGGCCGAGCTGGATGGACAGATCCTGTCGGCCGATACCGATGGCGATGTTTACCGTTATACCATCCAGGTAAGCAACAACACCGATATCCCGGCCGTCATGACCCGCGTCAAGACCGTGCAGCCCGACGGATCGGAATTGGTGCTTCCCACTTATTATTCTGACAACTACTTTGCCCTGATGCCCGGCCAGTCCAAGGAAATTTCGGTGGAATTTGACAAAACAAAGCTGCAAGGCGAAACCCCGACTTTTAAGCTGGAAGGCTTTAATACCGCCGAATCCCAGGTAGAGGAGATGCTGGAAGAAACCACAATGGAGGCCGATAAGGATTCCTACTTTGTCAACGAAAGCATTATCCTGACCATCGTCACCCCGGACGATGTGGATCGTGTAGGGCTGCAAAATGAAAACGGCAGGTACCTGGGTATCCAGAAGATGGCTGTCCGTACAGAGTCTGGACATCGTGTGTGGACTGTTGCTACCAGCCTAGGGACAGCTGGCGACGGCCGCCAAATCAATGCCGTCATTCACAATGCCAGCGGATGGAGCGATCCAGTAGCATCGGTGGCAGTTGATGTATCTATTGCGCCGCCGGAGGTAGAACCGAAACTACTGGAAGCGACGGCCGACAAATACAATGCCGCGGTCAATGAAGATATTATTATTACGGTGGAGACCACTACCAATGTGGACAAAATAAGTCTTCAGAATGAGCGTGGCAAGAGCTTTGGCAATACGGTTCTGAGCAAAGAGGACCGGGGGGATGTCCGCACTTGGAAGATCAAGTTCTGTATCGGAACAGCCGGAAGCCGTCAGGTGACGGTAATCGGCAGATGGGAAGGCGGAACTTTAGAAGAAACCCTCCCGCTGAATTTTGTAATCCGGTAAGAAGGTTGGCTATTTTTGTTGGTGGAACAACCCCCTAATGTAAGTTGTTCACAGCGCCCTGTCGCATCTTTGAGATGCGGCAGGGCTTACTTTTTATGGGGAATACAGAGAGAAATTCCAGCAAACTCGGTTGAATCTGGGGACAGGATGGGCTATAATAAATCTATGCGGCGGCGAGTTCTGAGGGCTCGACGTCTGTTTTGTTTCAGAAGGAAAACTAAATTTTTCTGTGTTTCGATAGAAAGGAATGACCCAATGAATCGTTGGATCACAAAGGCGGCTCTTGTGCTAGCGGTATGTGTGAGCATCAGCGGATGCAGTATGCTGGAAAAGGATACCTCTAGTGCAGCGAGCAGTGAAATTTCATCGGCCGCGTCCTCCCAGGCAGAAGACCAAGGCGGGGCAGTAAAAACGTCGGTGCTTAAGATCAGCTACGACAGCGGCGATAGTCTTAACCCTTACACCGCTCAAAACCGGCTTAATTTGGATTTATCCACCCTGCTTTATTCCTCCCTGATCCGGTTAGATGCCTCCTTGAATCCTAGCTATGACCTTGCGTCGGACATTCAACTGGAGGGAACACAGTGCCAGGTCACTCTACGGGAAGGGGCGCTGTTCTCCGATGGGTCGGCGGTGACGGCTGAAGACGTGGTGGCTTCCATGGAATTGGCCATGGACAGCACAGCTTACACCGGGCGGTTCCAGAATGTGGATTCTGTGACCGCACAGGACGGTAAGGTACTGATTCATCTAAAAAGCGCCGATCCCTACTTTGCCAGCACGCTGGATTTTCCCATCATCAAGCAGGGGACTGAGGAATACCCAGTAGGAAGCGGCAAATATGTGTATGAGAAAGATGGCGTAACAGCCAAATTGACAGCCAATCCTGACTATTACGGCGGCGAAATGTCCTTGCAGACCATTGAACTGGTGCATATGGCCGATCAAGAAGCCATCCAGCATGCCTTGGAGATCAACATGCTGAGCTTTTATGTCACCGACCTTTCCGACGGATCGACTCCCGGCCGCTTTGCAGCCGCTACCGAACAGATCCAGCTTCCCAATTTGGTATATGCTGCCATCTCGCCGAAGCTGGATACTACCGAGACAGCTGCCATTAAAAGAGCCATTTCCTTGGCGATAGATCGAGAACAATTGGCATTACAGGCCTACTCCAGTTATGCGGCAGCGGCCACTACCCCCTTCATGCCGGGATGGATGGGCATCCACGAAGTGGAAGGATGGAGCAGCACCGCCGATTCTAAAACAGCTCAGGAGATGCTTGGAGCTGAGGGATATGAGAGAGCGGAAGCCACTGCGCCTCTCACCAAGAACGGCAAGACCCTCACTGTGGAGATTTTAGTCAACGAGGAGAACACTGCCCGTGTGCAGGTGGCCCAGCTCATGGCCCAGTCTCTCAATGATTTAGGCATAAGCGCATCGGTCAATTCCCTGCCCTTTGATCAGTATCAGACAGCCATTGAACGGGGTAAATACGACCTTTACATCGGCGAGGTGAAGCTTTCCCCCAATATGGATTTATCCACCCTGTTGGCGGACAACGCCCAAGCACAAGAACAGTTTTCTACCATGCGTTCCGGCGGCATGACCATGCAGCAGTATGTGGATGGATTTGAGGAAAATCCGCCCTTTATCCCTATCTGCTACCGCAAGGGAATGATGGCCTATTCCCGTAATATCGGAGGCGTGGAGGGATCCTCTTATGCCGATCCTTTCCATGGAATTGAATCCTGGACATTGGGAAACAGTTGAAAATAGAGATTTTCCCTAAAAATTGGGCAAACTTGTATCGAAACAGGGAAAATGACTTGCTTTTTCTCTTGCCGATTTGCTACAATAAAAAGGTAAAATTCTTTGGCCTATCTGGAAAAGAGATGGGGACTTGAAGCAATAAACTTCATTTGTTTTCACTAGGATAGGGCATGTCTAAGACATTGTCAGAATAGTTAATAGAGGGAGGCATTTCATGATCAAGCTGGAAAATGCATGGGGGACGATTACCATCTCCCAGGGGTATTTTACCAAGCTGGTAGCCCATGTAGTATCCTCCTGCTATGGAGTGGCCGATCTGACGACAAACGGTCCGGCACAGGAACTAAAAGTCTTTGTAGGCGGGAGTCTGCCGAATAAAGGCATCCGCGTGTGGTCGGATCATGAGGGACTGTTTGTGGATGTGCACATTGCAGTGACTTATGGGGTCAATATTGCAGCCATCAGCCAAAGCATTGTGGAAAAGGTAGGCTATGAAGTGGAACGTGCCTCTGGCCTACCGGTAAAGCAGGTTCATGTATATGTGGATAAATTGGTCAAAACAGTTGTCAAACCCCAGGAGACTGATTTTAAGAAGGAATAACGGCGCCCTATCGGCCCGGTGAACAGCGGCTTTGGTTCAGAACAAAGGCCGCCATATGAGGAGGGAGTTCTCGAAGTGATTACAGGTGCACAGTTGCGGGATGCTTATATTTCAGCATCCAACTTGATCGGCAACGAGAAACAAAAAGTAGACGAGCTGAATATCTTCCCTGTTCCCGACGGGGATACAGGTACCAATATGTCCATGACCATCGCATCGGCTGCCCGGGAGGTGTCCCGTTTTGAAGAAGGCGGCATCGGTCAGTGCGCCGATATGGCGGCGTCGGCCTTGTTGCGCGGCGCAAGAGGCAATTCAGGTGTTATTTTATCGCTTTTGTTCCGTGGTTTTGCCAAAGGCCTCAAGGACGTCACAGAGGCAGGAGGGCAGCAGTTAGCCGATGCCTTAGCCATCGGCGTAGAGGCGGCTTACGGCGCTGTTATGAAGCCCACGGAGGGGACCATCCTAACGGTAGCCCGCGTGGCAGCGGAAGAGGGCAAAAGCGCCGCCGCCAAAGGAGTATCGGCGGTAGAGGTGTGGGAGGCCATGTGCGAAGGCGCCCATCGGGCCTTGGCAGCCACCCCGGAACTGCTGCCGGTGCTAAAGAAAGCCGGCGTCGTGGATGCCGGCGGCAAAGGTTTAACCTTGATTTTAGAAGGTATGCTGTCGGTATTCCAGAAGGGCGTCATCGTTGCCTCAGAACAAGGGGAAGAGCAGCAGCCAGAAGCGTCGGTCAAACGAGCCGTGGCTGAGTGGGAAGGCGAAATTACCTTTACTTACTGCACGGAATTCATCGTGGGCCGCGGCGACCAAAAAGCCGAGGAAGACGCAAAGAATCTGAGGGCTTATTTGGAGTCCATCGGCGACTGCGTGGTTGTAGTGGATGACGACGAGATCATCAAAATCCATGTCCACACCGATGAGCCTGGCAACGCACTACAAGCTGGTTTGCAGTACGGGCAATTGCTGACGGTCAAAATCGAAAATATGCGGGAGCAAAAGCGCCGCGCCGAGGAAGAGGCTGCCGCGGCAGGCGTTTCCAAGGCGAAGCTGGAACGGGTCGAACCGGAAAACGACGTGGGATTTGTGGCCGTGTCAGCCGGCGACGGCATCAACGGTTTATTCCGCGACTTAGGCTGTGATCAGATCGTCAGCGGCGGCCAGACCATGAACCCCTCCACCGAGGATATCCTGGAGGCGGTCCAAGCGGTGCCGGCCAAGACGGTGTACGTCCTGCCCAACAATAAGAATATCATTATGGCTGCCGAACAGTCGGTGGCTTTGGCCGACCGGAAGGTAGTGGTGGTTCCTACCCGTACCATTCCCCAAGGCCTTTCGGCTATGCTGACCTTTGACCCAGACCGTCCAGAACAAGAAAATCTGCTGGATATGGTTCGTGCCGCCGAGCATGTGTCCACCGGTCAGGTGACCTTTGCCGCCCGGGATTCGGAGTACGATGGTCATCGCATCAAGGAAGGGGAGATCATCGCCCTCAACAACGGCAAACTGACCTTCTCGGAGAAAACGCCGGTGAAGGCTGTTGTCAAACTGGCCAAGACCATGGTAAAGAAGGACGCAAGTTTTGTTACGCTGATTTACGGCCAAGGCGTCACCGATGAGGAGGCTGAGGAGGCCAGAAGTGCCATTGCCTCTAAAGTTGGGGACGATGTGGAAGTCACTATGGTAAACGGCGGTCAACCCATTTATTACTTTATCCTATCGGTGGAATGAGAATTTGACTGACTTTTTGCAGGGGGAGGGCTCCTAGGCCGTGCGATCATGGCCTAGGGGCATCCCCTTTTTTGATGAGGGCTGGAAAGGAGGAAGCAGATGGAAAAGAAAGAACTTCGTTCCATCCGTACACTCAAAGGCGTAGGGGAACAGAGGTCTGCCAAATATCAAAAATTAGGGATTGAGACCATCGACGACCTACTCCGCCATTATCCCCGAAGCTATGAAGATTGGAGCGTTCTGACCCCTCTGGCAGAGGCTGTGCCGGACATGGTGTGTTGCATCCAAGCCGAGGCGTTATCATCCCCTGTGACGCATCACATCCGCCAAGGGATGACCCTGTATCAGTTTTTGGCGGTGGATGGGGCGGCCAAAATGAAGGTTACCATCTTTAACAACCGGTTTGCCGCCGGCCGCATCCGGGCCGGACATAACTACCTCTTTTATGGTAAAGTCACCGTCCGCGGCAGAACAAGGGAGATGAGTTCCCCTGAAATCCAGCCCGCCGAGATGGGGGCCAGCATCCGGCCCATCTATCCTCAGACCGAAGGACTCTCTACCCGCATGATTGAAGGGGCGGTGCGCCAGGCCTTTTCCATGTGGGAAGACCGCCTTACCGATCCCATTCCGGAGGCTTTGCGTCAGGAATACGCTCTGTGCCACATTCGATACGCCTTAAAGAACATCCATTTTCCCAAATCCCATGAGACATTGGCCGTGGCGCGGCGGCGGTTGGCATTTGAGGAATTGCTGGTTCTGCAATTGGGTATGGCTATGCTGCGCAACCGGGGACGAAATGGACAGGCCCCTAAACTTACAGTAGATCAAAGCAATAAATTTTTTTCTCTACTTCCTTTTGACCCTACCAATGCCCAGCGCCGGGCGGTAACCGACGCAGTGGAGGATATGCGCAGCGGTATCCCTATGAGCCGCCTGCTGCAAGGGGATGTAGGATCGGGCAAGACGGCTGTAGCCGCCGCCCTGTGCCATACGGCGGCGGCCAACGGTTGGCAGAGCGCCCTGATGGCTCCTACCGGCATCTTGGCCGAACAGCATTATCAGTCCCTTTGCGGCTTGCTGGAGCCGGCAGGCATTTCAGTGGCCCTGTTGACTGGATCCACCACCGCTGCGCAAAAACGGGAAATTTTACAGAGGCTGGAGGAAGGGACCATTTCATTGGTGGTGGGCACCCATGCTCTATTACAGGAATCGGTAGTATTTCACAACCTAGGGCTGGTCATCACCGACGAACAGCATCGCTTTGGAGTGGAACAGCGGGCCATGCTGGCCTCCAAAGGAAAGAACGTCCATGTTTATGTCATGTCGGCCACGCCTATCCCCAGGACGTTGGCTCTGATGATTTACGGGGATTTGGATATTTCCATTTTGGATGAATTGCCTCCCGGACGCAAGCCGGTGGCCACCTACGCCATCGACTCCAGAAAGCGCATGCGGGCGTTGGGATTTGTCAAAAAGCATTTAGACGAAGGATACCAAGCCTACATTGTGTGCCCATTGGTGGAGGAAGGAGAAAGCGATCTGAAGGCTGCCCAGCAATACGCTCAAACCCTAAAGCAGGGGATGCTGCGGGACTATCAGATTGGACTGGTCCACGGGCGCATGAAACCTTCGGAGAAGGATCGGGTCATGTCTGAATTCTCTGCTGGGAAAATACAGTTATTGGTATCTACCACCGTTATTGAAGTAGGGGTCAATGTTCCCAACGCTGTTATTATGGTGGTGGAAAATGCCGAACGCTTCGGCCTATCCCAGCTGCATCAGCTGCGGGGCCGGGTGGGGCGCGGCAACGTCCAGTCACATTGCATCCTGATCTCAGACGCCCAAAATGAACAGGCCAAACGGCGCATGTGGATTATGAGCCATACAAACGATGGATTCCAAATTGCGGAAGAGGACTTAAAACTGCGGGGGCCGGGTGATTTCTTTGGACAGCGCCAACACGGCCTCCCAGCCCTGAAAATTGCCGATATGAATTCCGATATGGCTATTTTGCGGGAGGCTCAGGAAGCCGCCCATGCCGTGTTAAAGACAGATCCCAGTTTAGAGAGGGACGGCCATCAAGGGCTTCGCCAGGAGGTAAAAGGACTTTTTGCCCAGGTGGGAGAACAAGGCCTTAATTAAAAGAAAAAAGAGAGGCGGACATTTTCAAATGTCCGCCTCTCTTTTTTACGAAAAGCTCAATTATTGATGGATTTTTACGCCGTTGTGAATGGAGAAGGCGATGTTGGTAGCATGATCGGCCACCCGCTCTAAATTGGTCAGCAGATCCAAAAAGACGGCGCCTTGTTCAGGGGTACATTTGCGCTTGGTCAAACGCTTGATATGGTTGTTGCGGAAGGCCTCGTTGCACCGGTCGATGTCTTCCTCTGACCGAGAGATGGTCTGAGCCAGGGATTCGTCATACACCCGGGACCGGAACATATGAAGCGATTCGTCCAACAGCACCTCTACCCGCAAGGTCATCTCTTTGATTTCCTTGGCGGCAGTGTCGGAGAACTTGACCTTGCGGCTGTACATCTCGTCGGCTGCATCCACAATATTCTCCGCATGGTCGCCGATGCGTTCAAAGTCGTTGACGGTATGGAATAAAGCGCCCACTGTGGCGCTGTCAGAAGCGGTCAGCTCTAAAGCGCTGATCTGAATGAGATAGGCGGTGATTTCTTTATTGAGATAATCCAAAACCTGTTCATTGGCCATAATGCGTTCCTTGAGTTCCGGGGACGGTTCGCTAAAATACTCTAAGGAATCGTGGAAGTTCTGACGGCTGAGCACAGCCATGCGCTCGGTTTCCTTGATGACCTGGCCCACAGCGA
>CALCVR010000107.1 GCA_937905915.1 uncultured Eubacteriaceae bacterium | reverse complement strand
CTTGGCGAAGTAGAGGGCGTAGTGGAAATCGACGACGGATTGGGCAAGACATCCCCGGAAAAACGAATTGTGGTGGATAAGGAGAAGAGCATGTCCCATGGATTGACGGTAGCCCAGGTATACAGCGCCGTCAGTGAATATGTATCCTCAACCCGTTCTGCTACCACCGTCGCTGACAATGGCATCGACTACGGCGTCTATGTGGAGGACGATCGCTATACCAAGCTGACAGCCGACCAGCTGGGGGATATTTCTATAGAGACGCCTGCCGGAGAGAGCATCACCGTAGCCGACGTAGCGGAGATTGTAGATGCCGAAGGTCCCTCCTCCATCCGCCATGATAATCAGGAACGTACCGTAGGCGTGACAGCTTCCCTGGCAGAAGGGTACAATGTGGGCAAGGTAAACCAGCAAGTGGAGGAGAAGCTCAACGAGCATTCCTTCCCCCAAGGGGTAAGAGTGGATTTAGCAGGACAAAATGAGATGATGCAGTCCACCTTCAAGGATCTATTCCTTATGATGATTTTAGCGGTTGTGTTTATCTATCTCATTATGGTGGCCCAATTCCAGTCTCTGTTGTCCCCCTTCATCGTCATGTTCACCATTCCTCTGGGCTTTACCGGCGGTATCGCAGCCCTGCTCATTGCAGGAATGCCCATCAGTGTGGTAGCGTTTGTGGGTATTATTATGCTGGCCGGCATTGTGGTTAACAATGGAATCGTGTTTGTGGATTATGTAAATCGTCTGCGTGCCGACGGTATGGAGAAACGGGAGGCGTTGGTGATAACGGGACGTCATCGTATCCGCCCCATTCTTATGACGGCCTTGACCACGATCATTGCCTTACTGACCACGTGTTTGGACAGCAGTGCCAATGCCAGTATGATGAAACCCATGGCTGTGACGGTAGTGGGAGGCTTGGTATATGCTACCTTGTTAACCCTTTACTTTGTACCGGTGCTCTATGATTTGTTTGTCCGCAAGAGAATGAAAAAAGAGGAGAAGGAAGGGTAAACACATGGGACCCAAACGCAAAGCCATCCTAGAGGCGGCTCTCCGGATGATGGATCGGGAACAAAATACCGCTGCCATTACGGTAGCCAGCATCGCTCAGGAGGCTCAGGTGGGCAAAGGGACGGTCTATGAGTACTTTAAAAGCAAAGAGGAAATTCTTCTTCAAGCCCTGTTTTACTATTTGGATGGATTGGCTCAACAGCTAAAGGAACTGGATCTAGATGGTGGATTTGAGGCGGGATTTGAGAAGCTGATGAAGTGCTTACAAAGGCTATCGGAGCAATGCATCACATTAGCACGATCGGTGGTATTGGGAAAAGCCTCTCAAGTGTGCCCCGCCGATGTGCCTGAGGATTGGCAGAAATGTATCAGCCGTACCAATCAGCTGGTGGTGGGACGATTTGACATTTTGGCAAAACAAGGTGTCAAGGAGGGCTTGATTCCAGAACACTATCGGCGGATTCATCTGATCTATGCCTGCATGGGGCTAATGACAGCATTGGTGGACTATGGAAGCGGTGAAAGTAGCGTGTTTCATCAAGAGGGGTTAAACCAGGATGATTTTTTGAGTTTGTGCCGACGCCAATTTGTGCATGCACTAAACTGTACATGAAAAAGTTTGTTAGGAAAGAAAAGTCCGGAGGCTATATTGAGTCTCCGGACTTTTTATGAGATCAAGGGAACGACGACGTAACAAAGTGTGTTGCCCCAAAATTCTCTGATGGGATGTGGATGTTCTATGGGTAATAGAGCCGTGCTATAGAGATTTGAAAATAAAAGAAAAGAGCGGAATGGATAAGAGGATTGCCCTCAAAAAAATAGGAAAAAGGGGTTGACAAATAGAAAAAATATGGATATAATAAATATCGCTGTCTGATGCGGAATTGTGTAATGGTAGCACGGCAGACTCTGACTCTGTTTGTCTGGGTTCGAATCCTAGTTCCGCAGCCAGCGTGAAAGCCTCCGTAATGTAGTGCGGAGGCTTTCATCACTTCGGGGTGTAGCTCAGTTTGGTAGAGCGCTTGGTTCGGGACCAAGAGGCCATGGGTTCAAGTCCCGTCACTCCGACCACACCTGCGGTGAGCAGTCGCGCACCGCAGGTTTTTTATATTTGAAGCCTTTCTACCCGCGTTTGTAGCGGGTTTCTTTTTTGTCAGTGCTTCCCACTTCGAGTATCCATATGGGTACTCATTTTTTATTCTTCTTATGAGCATTTGAACCATGATTATAACCCGCGTAAACGCCCATTTCACCGGGCTTTGCGCGGGTTTTTCTTTTGCGTTTTTCAAGTGGGGAAACACAGAAAAGTACAGTGAAATACATACAAGATGCAAGTCAGATGCAAGTCAGAAAATTTGCCATATTCCAGCTTTTTGTTATACTGTGAATGAATTAGTATGACGATGTGCAAATAAAGTGCAGAATCGAACGTTGGTTCTTAACTTCCTTCATTTCCAGGTTATCATGGAATTAGCCGAAATAAAGGGGGTTATGTTCAGGTGGATTCTGATACTTTCGACTCGAATGCTACATGGGAGCCTGTGCTGGGCCAAAGCACCCAATATCTCACTCGGGAGGCCTATCGTGATTTAAGAACCTGTACATTCTGTTTGGACAGGGAGGGGACCATTTACGAAAATCCCGGCTCCAAGATTGCCATTGCCATACTAGAGATAAAAATACGGATGGAAACCCACCCCCATTGCCGATGCAGTTTGAAGGAAATGATCACCATCCTAGCGGGGACCGCCACGCAGGATGGAAGAAATGGGGCCGATTATGTGGTAAAATACACAGGTAAGCTGCCGGACAATTATATATCGCAAGACGCCGCAAAAAAGAGAGGGGGGGAAAAGAACAAGGGGAATTTGTGGGACGTCCTCCCGGGAGCATGCCTTTTTACAGTACATGATAATTGGAAAAAGAAACTGCCCGAAGCCCCAGGACGCATCTGGTACGAGGCCGACCTCAACTACCAGGGCGGCTATTGAAACAAGCACCGGCTGCTGTTTTCCAACGATGGGCTGATCTTTGTCACTTACGACCACTATCTTACCTATTACCAAATCGTTTAAAAGGAGAGAAAATTATGAAAACTTACCACTTTACCGTCGATTTTACCGGGGTGAAAGATTACGATGGGATTTACCCAGCCATAAAAAAAGGCCTGGAACTGCCGGATTATTGGGGGGAAAACCTGGATGCCTTGTGGGACGGTTTAAATGAAATGGTGTGTGACGACAACCGAATTGAAATCAGAGGGGTGAAAACCCTGTCGAAATCGCTGCAGGACTATTTGGAAAAAATTCTGGACGTGTTTCGAGATGCGGAAAAGGAACACCCAGAGTATTATCACATCACTTTTGTGGACTAAAGGAGGCAGCAGCTATGAAAACCTATTATTTCACCATCGACTTTACCGGGGTGAAGGACTACGATGGGATTTACCCGGCCATCAAGAAGGGCTTGGAATTGCCGGATTATTGGGGGGAAAACCTGGATGCGTTGTGGGATGGATTAAGGGAAATGGTGTATGACGACAATCGAATCGAAATCAGGGGGGTGAAAACCCTGTCAAAATCGCTGCAGGACTATTTGGAAGAAATTTTCATGGTAATAAAAGAAGCGGAGAAAAGGTATCCAGAGTATTACCATATCACCTTTGTGGACTAATTGCTCGGAGCCTTCTAATTTCGTTTTTCCTGCCGTATACCTGAGATATTTCTGAGATTGACGCATAAGTCAAAAGGCACGATCGGTTGATCGTGCCTTTTGCTGTTCTAGTAGCCGGTTATTTGATACGAATACTCGCTTCGGCCGAGACTCTGGAAAGTGTTCCATTACTGTCCACTGCATGGAAGGAGAGGATCCGATCTCCCGCCGCCCCAACCTCCATAGAGATGGTGAACACGCGTTTGTCTCCCTCATCTTTATATCCTTCCACCTGGCAGAAAACAAATTTCCCTCGCTCATTTTTTACCGCAATACTTTCCGCATGCTGGTTTGTTTGGACTTCTACGGTAAATCTTTCATTGGCATTAGCCTCTCTCACCAGGATAGAAGCCTCATAGATGACCGCCTCAGGAACCGGAGGGGCTTCCACCTTGACGGCAAAATCGGCGAGTACATCCCACAATCCATTTTTGCGTGCCATTATCTGGATTGTCCGATCTCCTGCCGTTTCCACAGCTGTTTTAACCGTCCAGATTTTTTGATCGTCCTCAATGACGCTCTTCACCTTGGTCAGCCCCAAAGAACGTCCATTTTCGTTGACAAGAGAAATGCCGTCGATTTCTTTCTCCGTCCGGATGGTTAAAGTAATGGTTTCTCCTGCAAAATAGGTGTCCTGATCTGAGGAGACGATTTTCTCTGGTTCAGGGAGGCAATAAACCTCCATCTCGCAGATCTGGAGATGATAGCTGTTGTTGTCACTGGGCTTGGGACGCAGGCTGTCGGCAGACAGGCGGACATATCGGGCCTTTTGGGAGGGGAAGGCAAAGGAAAGTGGGCCGTATTCCGGTAAGGGATAGTCTTCCATGTCGCAGACAGAACGCCAAGTTATTCCATCATCCGACAATTCAATTCGGAAATCCACGGGGAAACCATAGCTCAACCATTTTTCTCCATTCCACGAGCTGGAGGGGTAGAAGACCACATGGTTGACGTCTTGGATGCTTCCCAGATCCACTTGCAGCCATTCTGCATGATCGACAGAAGCCGATTGTAAACTGCAATACCCTGCGTATTCTCCTTCCTGACGGCTGACGTTTTTCCGATCCCCGTCGTTGGCAAATTGCAGACCCCAACCCCAATAGGCGTCCTCATTGGAAGAAGATGCCGCCATCTCTTTCCCAAGGGCTAAGTTCGGGTAACTGGCGTTATCCAGTTGCTTGTCGGCTTCCTGGAGGGATATTATCATCTGGTTTAAGGTATTGTCATCGGCAGTAAGATCGGCCGAGGTATCTTTTGCCTTTGAGAGAACCGATTGGTACGATTTCCAAGCGTCGGGCTGATAGTACTCTTCCAGCCGCATCTTTTGACATTGAACAATAAGCTGACGCAACTGGGTACGGCTTTCGCTGCCTATCATAGCGGTTAAGAATTCCCGCAGCTGCTGTGCCGCTTCATTGACCTGCTTCTGAGAAGCGAAAGCGTCCTCGAAGACGTTTTTGGCAATGATTAATTGGGCTTCTAATTGCTCCTTTGCCGATTCATAAAGCGGGTCTTGCAGATCGTTTTCAGCCTCTGTCACAAGTTCCTCCAAGGCCAGGCGATAGACCGACGTGAGGTCAGTGGCGGTTTCAAATGCATAGGCGCCCGATCCCACAGTGACGCAAACTTGACCATCCTTTGTTTCGATGGAACGAATGCCATCCATGGAAGTGGATATGGGAGATCCTCCAAGCAAAACGCTGTCCTTTTCAGCGGTAGGGAAGAGAATGTCGGCAGTGGAACCAAAGGGAACGGTTACCGTCATAACGGCGCTGCCGTCGTCATGACGCTGCCAGGACGACGCAAGCTCTCCACGGACCGTTTGGATGGTTGCGCTTACATCTTCTAAATCGCCGATTATTTGGGGAGAGACAGCAAAGGTCTGATATCCATTCTCCACATCCTGGATGCCCACCAGATGGGAATAGAACCATTCCTCGTAGGTTCCCAGGAAGTAATGGTCAAAAGAACGGGTAGTGGCTTCCCACATCTCCCAAGTGGATTTGGAATCGGATTGCAGCCAATATCCCCAGCTGGGATAGGTGGTTTGAGTAGCGATACGGTAGGCGATATCCTGGTATCCGTAAAATATAACGTGTTCCCACGCAGCCGGTATCCAAATGATAATCCTTTTCCACAATATCGGCCACCAGATTCTCCACTACGGTTTCGATCCGATCCTCGGGAACTAAGCCAAAGGCCAGCGGAACCAGATTGGAGGTCTGACGGTACTTGGTGCGGTTCCCGATCTGGGACCACACGGTGGTCTCATAAATACCGGCGTCCTCGTTATAGAATTTCTCATTGAAAGCGTTATAGATGTTTTCCATGGCCGAGCGGTACTGAGCGGCGTCTTCGGATTTGCCTAAGTCGTCGGCGAATCCCGCCATGGCTTCTAACATGCCGTAGACAAAGGCGGTGCCCACAATACCGGAACCTTCTGAGCTATGTTCGTCGTATCCGGCGTTGGGATTGCTCCCACCGATGGGGGAAACCCAATCGGCTAAAGGATCGTCGTCCCGCCAGACCCAGTTGTTCTGGCTTACCTCTTGAATATCCCGCAGGGCAAATTGACGCATGGCATCGTATTGTTCTTCGGTGTAAGAGCCGGTTCCAAAGTAATTCTCCAAATCCTCTACGCCGTAGACAAAGATGGTGTTCCACACAGCCGCGTTGGAAACGCCCCAATTGGCGGTGGGTACCATCTGTGGAACGACGCCGTATTGATCCTGGCAGTCCTCCATGACCTCGATCCATCCGGGAAGGGTGGCCGGCATGTCAAAGGTGAACATCAGGGATTCCAAGGAAACGTTGGCGTCTCCGAGCCACCCGTTTTTCTCCAGCATGGGATCGCAGTGTTCCCCTTGGAAATTGTCGGTCATGGCTACGCGCATACTGTGGTGCAGGCGGTTGAACATCTCATTGGAGCTTTCAAACTCCGAAATAACGTCCACATCGTTGGAGACGCGATAAATGACCACATCGTCCTTGGTGAGTTCCCCATCGTAACCGTCGATTTGGACATATTCAAAGCCTTTGTAGCTAAACTTAGGCTCATAGGATTCAGGAGCGTTTCCAGAGGCATAATAGACGTCTTGCTGGAAGTAGGCGTGAGGATACCAACTGCTCAATTCCCCATCGTCGCCGCCATATTTGTGGACAGATCCATCCCCATCCAGTTTTTGACCATAGGTAATGGCAATTTGATCCCCGGCGTCCTGACGGATATTTTTGAGAAGGATCCACCCGGAAACCATTTCCGGGCTTTCGATGCGATAGGAGCCTTCGCTCAGCTTGACAATTTCCTGGGGTTCAAAGGAAGCTACTTTGCTCACAGGGGCTTTCATCTGTGCTTCTAATCGGCCGGTCGGCGTTTTGGCGACGGCAGCCGGCTTCCATGCGCTGTCGTCATACCCGGCCGAGGCGTAGCCGGTCATTTCCTTTCGGGCATCGTAGACATCGCCGTAGTACATGCTGTTGGAGGTGATGGGACCGTCGTTGGTGGAACTCCAGGAAGTGTCCGACACGACCGTTTGGGAAGTGCCATCCTGGTACCGGATATCCAGCCGGAACATCAGTTTAGGATCGTCCCGCCAGGAAGCGGTACCCCAATTCCATACGCCGCCGATTTCATTGTAATAACTGTTTCCCAGTTCCACACCGACGGCGTTGTCGCCCTCCTGGAGCAGGGATGTCACATCAAAAGTGCGGTACAAAACCGTTTGGTCGTACTGGGTGGTAAAAGGGTTGAGTACGCTGTCGTCCGGCGCTTTTTCGTTGAATTTCAGGTCAAAGAATCCCAGCCCGCAGACGTAAGCGTATGCTTCTTTTACAGGCTTCTCCACCCGGAATTCCTTACGCAGCAAAACAGCGGCCCGGGATCCCACTGCTTTGAGGGACACGCCGGTCCCCCAAGGGCTGGAGCCAAAGGCAACCGCC
>CALCVR010000106.1 GCA_937905915.1 uncultured Eubacteriaceae bacterium | reverse complement strand
CGCATCTGGAACCTTTGGGTATGGCCGGGAGTACAACGAGTTTTTCCCGGTAAGCAGGCTGGGTGGCGTTTCCTGCAAGGGAACCACTCTGGAAGAACGCCTTGGAAACCCGCCGCCCCGTATCGCGGAAACCCCGGCGGGAATGCTCAATTCCGTGGGGCTGCAAAACCCCGGCGTCAAGCGCTTCATTTCGGAGGCAATCCCGTTTCTAAAAAAGCAGGAAACGGCGATCATTGCCAACGTAGCCGGCAGCTCGGTGGACGATTACCGGCGGATTGTGGAAATTTTGTCTGACACCGATGTAGACATGATCGAGGTGAACATCTCCTGCCCCAATGTGAAGGAGGGAGGCGTTCAGTTCGGCGCCACCTGCGCGGGGGCCGAGGAAGTGACCAAGGCGGTTCGTGCGGTGAGCAAAAAGCCCTTGATGATCAAGCTGACTCCCAACGTCACCAACATCGCGGAAATTGCCGCGGCGGTGGAAGCCGCGGGGGCCGACTGCGTGTCCTTAATCAACACCCTTCTTGGCATGCGTATCGACATCCGTACCCGCCGTCCCATCCTGCGCAACAACACCGGCGGCCTTTCTGGGCCTGCGGTGCTGCCTGTGGCAGTGCGCATGGTGTGGCAGGTGGCCAACCGGGTAAAGATCCCGGTGGTGGGCATGGGCGGCATCGCCAAATGGCAGGACGCGGTGGAAATGCTGCTGGCTGGCGCGTCGGCCGTGCAGATCGGCGCGGCCAATTTCACCGATCCCTTTACCCCGGTGAAGGTGCTGGAGGGCCTGGAACGGTACCTGGATGACAATGGTATCGAAAAGGTCGGGGACTTGGTGGGAAAGGTGCAACCCTGGTAATTTCGTCAAACAACAAAGTAAGGAAGGGAACGCTTGCGAGCCGGGCGGTTCCCTTCTTTTTAAACTTACATAGAAACGGAGCAAAGCAACATGACGAGACTTTACATCGTCCGCCACTGCGAGGCGGAGGGAAACATTCTGCGCTATTTTCAGGGACATACCGACGGAAAAGTGAGTGAAAAAGGCAAGGAGCAGTGCGAGCTGCTGGCCCAGCGGTTTCAGGACATTCCCATTGAAGCGGTTTATTCGAGCCCCTTGTCCCGGGCGGTGTTTACTGCCGAAGCGGTCAACCGCTACCATGGCCTGCCCATAGAGCGCAGGGATAATCTCATTGAAATCAACGGCGGTCATTGGGAAAAACGCAAGTGGGCGGACCTGCCTAAGCTCTACCCGGAGGAAGCAGACGCCTGGGCCAATCACCCCTGGGACTTTGCTCCTCAGGATGGGGAACCTATGCGTGCTGTTTATGAACGGATTTGGCAGGCAGTTTTGGAAATTGCCCGAGAGCAGGAAGGGCATACCGCGGCGGTGGTGGCCCACGGCGGCGTCATCCGCAACCTGCTTACCCGCGTGAAGTTCGGCCGGATTGAGGAAATGAACCGGCAGGGCTGGTGCGACAATACAGCGGTAACCATACTGGACTTTGACAAAGCCTTTCAGCCGACGCTGGTAGCGGAAAACGACACCACTCATCTGACTCATGGCATGTCCACCCTGGCGGGCCAGAGCTGGTGGAGAGGGGAAAACTTCTCTAAATTTGAATGAGGGAGGGTATGTCATGCGGATTTTGGCGGTGGATTTGGGAGATGTGCGCACAGGGATTGCCGTGTGTGACCAGCAGGAGCTGCTGGCGTCACCGGTGTGCGTCATCACCGAACGGAATAGGGACAAGCTGCTCGAAAAAATCGCGCAGCTTGCCTCTGGGGAACAGGTACAGGAAATCGTAGTGGGATACCCCAAGAATATGGATGGTTCGGCAGGGGAAAGCGCCCAAAAGTGCGCCGCCTTCGCCGGACGGCTGCATGAGGTGTGTTCTTTGCCGGTCAAACTTTGGGACGAGCGGTGTACCACCATGTCCGCCATTGGATATTTTAATGCTACCGATACCCGCGGAAAAAAGCGCAAGCAGACCATCGACGCGGCGGCGGCCACCATTATTTTGCAAGATTATTTGGATTTTCGTAAAAATCAGGGTAGCGTTGTTTCGCGATAGGCAGGTTGTTTGCGCGGAAAACCACAGGATTTTTTGTTGTTTCCCACTTTCTTCAAGAAAAGGGCACAAAAGAGTTTGGGAAAAAGCCTGTAAATGTGTGTAAAAAGTGGGTTTCGGGAGAAATTCAAAAAAAGCCGTCGAAATCGGTTGACAAGCCCATTTAGATTTGATATTATAGTCAAGCACCGAACGGCGGGGCGACAAAGTGTCCAAAAAGTTTGGTGGATGGACCTTGAAAATTAAACAACGTGAGGAAAAAGGAACGGACCCTGGATTCTGTAAGGTTTCAGAAATGGGACAGTACGGACAAAGTATTTAGATTCGCAAGCGAATCGATTGATGAGCTCGACAAAAGCTCTTTGATATGATTAAGACGCCTTTTGGTGTTTTGATACCATATTTTAGAGAGTTTGATCCTGGCTCAGGACGAACGCTGGCGGCGTGCCTAACACATGCAAGTCGAACGGAGTTTAGCCCTTCGGGACTAAACTTAGTGGCGGACGGGTGAGTAACGCGTGAGCAACCTGCCTAGAAGAGGGGGATAACGACTGGAAACGGTCGCTAATACCGCATAACATTCCACTACCGCATGGTGGAGGAATCAAAGGAGCAATCCGCTTTTAGATGGGCTCGCGTCCGATTAGCTAGTTGGTGGGGTAACGGCCTACCAAGGCGACGATCGGTAGCCGAACTGAGAGGTTGATCGGCCACATTGGGACTGAGACACGGCCCAGACTCCTACGG
>CALCVR010000105.1 GCA_937905915.1 uncultured Eubacteriaceae bacterium | reverse complement strand
TGTTGCGCTATGACCCGTCACTCCTCCAACCGTGTTGCCAGCGCTTGTGATATTGCCCGTGTTATAGCAGTTTTGCACGGCTCCATAAGTATAGCCCGCAATGCCACCAACATTCGATTCACCATTTACAAAGCCTTTGTTGTAACAATTTTCTACAACGCCCTTACCATTTCGTCCAACGATGCTTCCAACGTATTTTTTGGCTGAAACGTAGCTGTCTATAATTCCCAGGTTTTTGATCGTACCTGTATTTTCTCCAAAAAGGCCCTGATATTCGAACTCATTGTCAATATAAAGACCACGAATGGTTTTGCCATTGCCATTAAAAATACCATTGTAATCCTTTATCGTAGTCCACTGCTCAGGAGTTCCTCCTTGATAGGAGCCGTCTTCGTGGAATGTTACGCCTGGATTCAGGTCAATGTCCGCTATAAGCTCGGCACATGCGGCAAGTTCACCGTCATTGACCGTCTTTGCAAATTCCTTTAAATCCTCCGCATTTCTGATCCGATATGGATTGCTTTCTGATCCATCGCCCTGTACAACCTTCACAACAAAGGTCACTTGCGTAGGATCCGCGACCAGGTGTCCGTGCGCATCGCGGGTAATTTCCACCGCATAGGTGTTCTCACCTACAAATTCATATCCCTCCGGTACAGTGACTGTTTCAATGCCGCCGCCCTCGCTGGCATAGAACTTGGTATAGCTAAGATCCTCTAAAATGTTGCCGTCGGCATCTTTGAAAATGATATCCACAGCCGCCATTTTCTCTACCATGACCTCTACCATAGGATTGGTAACAATCCACTGGCCGTCAATAAATTCCAAAGCAGTCGGGTAGAGCCAATCCTCTCCCGGATGGGCAGGAATTACTTCCACGTATCCATCGGGTACATCAATACCTTCGCGGCTATAGGGCCCTGTCTTATCAAACGTTATGATTCCACCGCCCACATGATTTCCATCTTGGTCTATATACTTCACCTCGAAGAAATAGTCCGATGGGTTGACTTCATTTCCAACTCTGGCTTCAATCGCCGGCAAACTGGCATCCGTTGTACCCAGTGCATCGGCATTCACCACCAACTGAGAAGATCCCACGGTTACGATTGCCGCAGCTAGGAAGAGTGCACCTATCTTTTTGTGCAATTTTTTCTGTTTCAATTGATTTTCCTCCTATCATAATAAATATTCCTTATGCGAAAGCCGGCACAATGAGAAAGAAAGCCGGCAATTCGCGAAAGACCTGTTATGAATTGCTTGTCCTTCAAGAAAATTGCCTCTGATTGTGTGTGCGGTGTCTGAAAGCGGATCCGACGGATTGGACAGCGAAGATTCATCTGTCTGCATGGAAAGCTCCCATATGTTGGACAGGATAAACAATCGCGGCTTTCACTACCCCGGACATTGCCAGAAGCTCGGATAAGCCATCGTTACCGCTAAATACTCAACTTGCACTTTGCCACAGTCCAGCTCGTGGATAACGGCAAGTATATACTCACTGCATAGGCATTCCTCCTTAAAATGAATGACTTTTATTCCTAATTTTTCGGACCCGCTCCTCTTTCACCTTCTGGTAAAATATTCAGCCGAATCTGTGTGGTAAAGGTTTTGGAATTCTCCAGATAACGAAACCGCGCCGTCCCTCCATATTTTCGTGCAACCGCAGAGATGCTTTTCAATCCCTGCCCACCGTCCGGACGAGCGCTCGCAAAGGACTCGGACGGCAAAAATCCATCGTTCATTGGATATTTCCCAGAGGGATGGACGGCGTCGCAAGTGTTCTCCACCTGAATTGCCAGGGAACCGCCGATGATGCCGACATCAATTCGGATTTTCGGTTTTCTCGAGGCTTCCTGACAGGCATGTATGGCATTTTCCAGCGTATTTCCCAGAACTACCGTCAGGTCCGCTGGAGAAACACCAATCTCGCCACACTCCGCTAACACTTCACAGGAAATACCGCTTTCTTTCGCCCAGCCAACATAATATTGCAACAGTGCGTTGATCGTTTGATTTTGACAAAAACATTCGGTTTCCCGTTTTTCCGTCTGTGCCAAGAGTTCCTTGAGATAGCTTTTCATCTCCTCTGTCTTATCCTGTTCTGCCAGATCATACAAGCCTAGAAGATAGTAGCGCAGGTCGTGTCGTATCCGCCGGGTGTTATCGATTTCTCTCGTGATTTTCTGATATTGTATTTTCTGAACTTCTGTCATCCGGCGGTATTCCGCATCGCGTTTGCGTCGGACGGATTCTTTCAGCAGCGACCAGTAAACAGTGAGCAATACCAGCATGGAAAATAGGAACAAAGGCGCTGCAAACCACCAGTAATCATAGGTGCGGATTATGAAAAAGGAGTTAATGAATACCACCAGCACGACGTATATCACCGAAACGCAAACGATCACGCTCAGTTCCCGACGAATGTTCTGCGGATCTATCTCTTCCAGATAACTGCGCACGGTACGGTAAAACGCCCAGGATGCCAGCGGGAAGAGTATCGCACTGGTGATCACATAGGCCCAGAACATTTGCGGCGGATAAATACCTGGAACATCCCCATCCGGAAAAAGCGGAGTAATCAGGTTAACCAGCATATACTGCGTCGCTGCATAGAATACGGCCAGATTGACAACCAATAGTTTTTTGATTGCTAAATCCCGGATCAGGAAAATGTAAAACACCGTAAATATGACGACGGCACCAAGCATATATAAATTGGCAAACAACGATTTATCCGGCAGCTTTGCAATGGATGGCAGATACTGTCCCAATGGGAATAAGACCGACAGCAGTATGGACAAAATCCCATAGCCGATCAATATCCAACGGCGCCGATATCGAAACGCTTCCTTAGGAAACGGTAGAAAGCAAAGCAGAGTACACGTGAAAATCTGGATAAAAAAGCCAACACTATTTCGCAGAAAAAAGCCAACACTCATCGTTTTCCTCCCCGTAATGAACGCCTGCGGGATAGGTGAGCAAAGGCATAGTCATCATAAGCACTGCGGATGGCCGCGCGGCTTTTTCGGCTGAACAAAACATGAATGCCATTGCGCAATATGCATCCGTCCGACTCCATTCGGTCAATATAGGCCATGTTGACGATCAGTCCCCTCTGGATTTTGAGAAAACGGTCATCTAACTGCTGTTCCAGCTCTCCAATGGGCATCCACACGGACAATAGCTCTCCATCTGATAAAGAAATCTCCGTCCGGTGGTCGGCACTTTGCAAGCTGAGGATTTCTTCCAAATAAATAGATCGACTGCCCCGCCTGACTGTTACCAATATGGTGGGGCGCTCCCGAACTTTCTGTTTGGTCAGTCGGGCAAATGCATCACGGATTCCATCTGCTGTAATTGGTTTAACAAGATAATGCAGGGCATTCAGCGCAAAAGCGTCGACCGCATATTCCTCACTCGTCGTTACAAAAACAATTCCTGTTTCCGGTGAGATTTTCCGCAGTTCCACGGCAATATCTACACCGTTTTCCTTTGGCATATAAATATCCAGAAAAGCAATGGAAAACGGCGGACTTTTCTTTGCAGCTTGTAGCAGGGTTTCCCCATCTGAAAAGCATTCAGGCGACCGGGTAGGGTCCCACTCATGCAGAGCTTCCATAAATTTTTCCTGTTCCTGCCAATCATCGTCACAAACAGCAATCCGCATAGGTCGCCTTCTTTCTATGTAAAAATGAAATTTTAAAAGCTTTTATTGCCTTTATTATACCATATTTTTTGAATTCATTTTCCACCACTTACGCAGTCCAAATTTACCATCCACGAAATGTGAAATGTTTTTTAACTTATCACAAAAGATTTCTAATTCACCCGAAAAGTGATAAGGTTAAGCGATAAAATCAAGGGTTGTTTATTAGCAATTAGCAAACTGCCCGAAAAGAGCAGAAAATAAGAAAAGCCGAAAACCCTGTAATATCAAGGCTTTCGGCGTTGCTCTTGGCGCGCCAGAAGGAACTCGAATCCCCGACCTTCCGCTTAGGAGATGGACCCAGTGCATATATTCCCTATCAACAGGGATAAAGAAAATGCAGTTATATCAAGGCTTTTCTCCATGTTCTCTATAAACCTTGTACAAGCAAAATCAAGCAAAAACAAAGGAGTTTAGCCCCCTATTGTTTGCACTCTGTTTGCAAAGGCGCGAAATTTGGCGTTAGCCAAAAGTTCAATTCCCGTCGAGACTTAATTATATTCATGGTATCGTGGACATAGTTTACCATACATAGAGGTTCATTACAAGAGGTATTGAGCCAGTGAAAGTGCCTGTTTTATCTTTCTCAGGAAAGGTAAAGCAGGCACTTTTTTTCATATCTAAACTTAGAAAGAAATGAGGTGAAATCATGAATACACAGATTATTGCCATAGCCAACCAAAAAGGTGGTGTCGGCAAAACAACCACTTGTGCCAATCTTGGAATTGGTCTGGCGCAGTCCGGGAAGAAAGTCCTTCTGATTGACGGAGACCCACAGGGAAGCCTGACCATCAGCTTGGGCAATCCTCAGCCTGATAAGCTGCCCTTTACACTGTCAGACGCTATGGGCC
>CALCVR010000104.1 GCA_937905915.1 uncultured Eubacteriaceae bacterium | reverse complement strand
CCCCGCTTCTGTGGTGGCCAAACGGCTACGGCGACCAGAATCTCTACACCCTGGATCTCCGTTACGAAATCGACGGCATCGTATCCCATTCCCAGCAGGTGACCTTCGGCATCCGCGAATACACCTACGATTATACCGACGATCCCGATCAAAACATGCAGATCTCCTGCAACGGCGTGCGCATCATGGCCAAGGGCGGCAACTGGGGTATGCCTGACGCCATGCTCAGCTGGGGCGATGAGGAATACGATACCGCCGTCAAGATGCACAAGGATATGAACTTCACCATGATCCGCGACTGGCTGGGGACCGGCGACTTCGACGCCTTCTACGAAGCCTGCGACAAATACGGTATCATGGTCTACACCGATTTCTGGATCCACGGCGCTTACGCCCCCGAAGCCTTCGGCGCCTTCCTGGAGAACGCCTATAACAAGGTGGAGCGTGTCCGCAATCACGCCTCGGTGGTCCTGTGGTGCGGCGCCAACGAATGGACTCCTGCCGGCGCCCTGTACACCTTGCTCCCCGAAATCTGCTCCTCCTTGGACGATACCCGCCTTTACATCACCCAGTCCAACAAGGACGAGGTCAGCGGCGGCGTGACCTATGCCGTCAACGATCCCGCCTGGTACTACGACGCAGCCAAAGAGTCCAAAGGCTTCACCACCGAGATCGGTACCCCTGTCATCCCCAACTACGAATCCATGAAAGAGATGATGGAGGAGGAGTATTGGTGGCCTCCCACAGATGAATCTAAGCCCTTCGGCAAGAACATCAACTACATGTGGCAGTACCATGACTTGGGCGGCGCCTCCGACATCGGCAACAAGGGTGCTGAGAAGTACATCAACGAAATCAACAACCGTTATGGTGAATCGGAAGGTCTTGAGGAATTCACCCTAAAGGCCCAGATGATCAATCTGGAGACCAATAAGGCCATGTTCGAGGCTTGGAACAACTACATGTGGGAGAAGTGCAGCGGCATCCTGCTTTGGATGAGCCAATCGGCATGGCCTTCCACCGTGTGGCAGACCTACGACAGTTCCTTTGACGTTACCGGCGCCTACTTCGGCAGCAAGATCGGCAGCGAGCCCATCCACGTCCAGTACGACTATAAGAATCACGACGTCAAGGTTATCAACAATACAAATGATACCCTGGCCGGCGTTAAGGTGTTCACCGAAGTCTATAACCTGGACGGCACCCTTTACGACAAATTGGAAAATACCTTGGATGCCGCTCCCAACAGTGCCAACCAGGTGGTCAACATCGCCGCTAGCCTAAATGGTTCTGATCTGTCTACCGTCCACTTTGTCAAGCTGACCCTCACCAACGCCGACGGCAAAGTGCTCTCCAGCAACTTCTATTGGAGAAACAAACGCGGCCTCACTGATTACACCGATATGGAATCCCTGCCCGATGTAGCTCTCACCGCCAGCAAAGAAACCACCGTTCAGGATGGCGTCACTAACATGAAGGTCACACTGACCAATAACACTGATACCGTGGCCGTTATGACTCGTCTGAAGGTCATGAAGGGCGATACTGAGCAACGCGTCCTACCCACCATGTACGACGACAACTACTTTGCTTTGGTACCTGGCGAGACCAAGGTAGTCACCATCCAGTTTGACACCGAGGATGCCGGAGGTTACGAACCCACCCTTAAGATGGAAGGCTTCAACACCACCGCCGCCACCATCGAGGAAGGCGAGAATTCAGCTTGGTATGCCACTTCCGTCGCCCAGCAGTCAGACGGTGAAGAAGGTGGTATCGATGTCTTGACGACCGTAGTCAATACCTCTGGGATGAAGTCCTCCGCTAACGTCGTGGCCTCTGTGTACGACCAAAGTGGTAAGATGTTATCCACCAGCATCCAGAAGGTCTCCTTTGCCGATGGTCAGACCAAAGCATCCGTGTGGTTCAGCGCTTTGGATTCCGCCGGTCAGGAAGATGCTGTGGTCAAGGTGTTTGTGCTCAGCGATAGAGCCACTCCTTTGACCAAGGCTACTGAACCCGTCGTCCAGCCGGTGCGGGATCATGAGTTAAACGCAAATTTAGCTTTCCGCAAACCGGTATCAGCCAGTTCCGTAGGCGACAACAATCCTCCTGAAAACGCTGTGGATGGAAGTCTCAGCACCCGTTGGTCTTCCTCCTACAACGACAACCAGTGGATCATGATCGATCTGGAGGAGATAACCGACATCTCCCGTGTAGATCTCTATTGGGAAGCTGCATATGCCGATCATTATCGCATTGAGGTATCCACTACCGGCACTGAGGATGCGAATTTCACCACGGTGTATGAGGATAACCAGTCCACCGGCGGCAGTCAGTCCATTGACTTTGAACCGGTTAAGGCTCGGTATGTCCGCATCTACTGTATCAGCCGCGCCACCATGTGGGGCAGTTCTCTGCACGAGATCGAAATCTACAGGTAGCGGATAGAATCCGCTTCCACGTCGCGGGGAAAGTTCATGCTCTCTTCCCATTTTTCAACTCGCGGATTCTATCCTTTGAGTGGAGCCTTTTACCCTGAAATAGGTTCGCGTGCCTCATGAGAATAAACTTCCATTAGCCCTTCCCCGCGTTGTTGTTTCTCACATTTCATTAGGTACAAAACTTCACTCTTTAGAATACAATAGAGTAAACTATCCTAAGAAAGTGGGAACTAAAGATGTCCCAATTTGGTCACAGCCACTATGGATACCTCGACTCCAATTGTTATAATCCAATCTGTTGTCCCCCTCCCGGATGTCCCTGTCACATGGGAGTTCCCGGTCCCACTGGCCCTATCGGAACTACAGGATCAACCGGGGTTACTGGGCCTACCGGACCTGCGGGACCTACTGGTCCAATAGGAAACACAGGTGCAACTGGACCCATCGGTCCGATAGGAGTCACCGGAGCCACTGGGCCAACTGGCCCTACCGGTCCCACTGGAGACATAGGGCCTATCGGACCCGCCGGACCCACAGGGTCTACCGGCGCTACTGGAGCTTCAGGATCAACTGGGCCAATTGGGCCTGCTGGGCAAACGGGTTCCACCGGACCAACCGGTCCCACTGGCCCTACTGGTGCCACAGGTGCCGCCGGTGCCATTGGGCTCACAGGGTCTACCGGACCCACAGGTATAACCGGTCCGACAGGTCCTACCGGAGCCGAAGGTGTTGCAGGCCCTACCGGACCGACTGGGCCCGC
>CALCVR010000103.1 GCA_937905915.1 uncultured Eubacteriaceae bacterium | reverse complement strand
CGCCATTAGCCTTCTTTGGAACCACTCGCCTTGCGAGTGGTTTTCGTAATACAAACAAAACCGGCCCTCTTTCCAGAGGGCCGGTATCATTTTATTCAAAAGCTATTGATCTATTAATAAGCAGGCCGGCCATAACCCACGATGCGCGGACTATTAAAGGTATAGCTGCGACGGATAACCTGGTCGGCGTTGTTTCCCTCGATGGTATAGACCTTATTTCCACTGGTGTATTCCACCAGCGCCACATGGGAACAAGCGCGGGAAGAACTGTCGAACTTCATGAAGCAGATATCGCCGGGTTGGGGAGTACCGCTTCCTTTGGAGAAGTAACGGCCTCTCTGCTGGAACCAGCTCATACAGCCGGTAGTGGAACCAGTATCCGGAATAGCGGTACCCAATACGCCTGCTTGGTTTGCACACCAAGCCACAAAGATCGTGCACCAGTTGGCAGTTGGCATACCGTACCAATCGCCATATTTTGTATATCCGTTAGAAGCTTCATGATACCCGATCTGGCTGGCAGCCACGCTAATCATAGCCTGCGCGCCAGTACCGCTGCTGACAGGAGGCAAATTAGCCGAATTGCCGCCGGATGAACTGCCGCTGGAACCAGAACTATAAGACACAGGCTCTTCCACTGTAAACTCTTGGGAGAACAACTGTTTTTCTATGCCTTCATCTGCTGCCGTCACCACCAGAGTTTTCTGGCCGGCCGATAGTTTACTAAAGGCGATATAGGGATCGATATTGCTCAAAGAACAAGAAGTAGATCCCACCTCCATTTTCTTGCCGCTTTCCACCTCGCCAGAGGCGTTGAGAATGTCTACGTTGACCCACTGGATCAGATAATTGGAAGTGACATCGCCTTTCAAAGCGCGGCCTTTTCCCTTCTGATGGGTGGAAGGCATTTCCAATCCACTGAGGGAGAGAGCCGACTGATCAGCCGGAGTGGTTACCGCAAAGCTCTCTTGCGCAAGCGTTTGGCTGCCTAAAGCGTCGGCTGCATCAATCGTAATGGCCTTATCGCCAGCGGGCAGGGAAGAAATTACAAAATACTCGTTAAACTGAGCCAGGTCAAAGGAGGGTTCGCCTCCCTCTAAGCTCTTCTGAAAATCCACATTGCCCTCGGCGTCCTGGATGGTCATGGTAACCGACTGAATCGGATAATTAGAAGTAACGGTACCGGCAAAGGAATAATCGGTGCCCTTTACATAATCAGCAGCCGGAGCAGTAAACCCATCCAGTGCCAATTCAGAAGGAACCGCCTCCAACACTTCCAGAGATCCTTCGTATACTACCTTTTGCTCGTCAACTGTGACTGCCGTAATCCTCATGGTCTTATTGCCTACAGGCAACGCAGATGTATCAACCTGCCCATTAAACTGGGAAAGATCAAAAGCTTGTCCCTCACAAGAGATGGAAGAATAAGCCTCCATGCGATTTTCATCGTAGATCGCCAGATTGACGCTTGTCAACTCTTCTTCCGCTTTCAAGGAACCTACAAACTCCAATGCGCCATATTGAGCTACGCTGGAGGGAACCGACAAATCCACAGCATCCACCAGAGGTTTAACCTCCAAAGGACTAATATAGAGATCCGCAGTTTGAGTTCCCTTGCCGCCTGCAACGCGCATTGTTTTGTCGCCAGGGGTCAATCCCTCAAACAAAGGATAATCATTAAAAAGGCTCAGATCAAATTGGAGATCCTGGCAAGTTAATGCCTTTTCCGCCTCTACCTCTCCTGATTCATCCAGGATCTGAAGCTGGACAAAATCAAAAGGAACGCCCGCCACTACACGGCCGGACATTTCCATCTTGTTTCCTTCTACAACCTCTTCAGGCAGACTGTCGTTTTCCAGCGCCATATTCCACTCCTGGGCAGCGGACACTTCACGAACCTCAGCCGCAACCGGATGAGTATCCTCTTGGGATGCGCCAGCTGAAACGGGCAGGATCACACTCGAAATCAAGACGGCCAAAGAACTAGCGATCACCATGGCCGATCTGAGTTGCTTTCGCATTGGAATCTCCTCCTAAGTCAATCCAGCAAAGACATTGTTTCTGTAAAGAAAATAACAAAAGCTCAAACACTTTTGTTACCGATTTTTCATCGTTTGCATTACATGTTACAATATTGTAACCAATTTGTCAAGAGCTACGCGAATATTTCCCAAAACTTACCGGCCGTTTCTCATTTTTTCTTTTTTCTCCTCTGCCAAAACGCCAAGTGTTCTGCTATAATAGCAGATATCTTGGTAAGAAGGAGAGCGTCACGACCTATGAAAAAAAACGATACCATTTTTATCACCGTTACCGGTATGTCTTCCGAGGGAAACGGCATCGGAAGATATGACGGTATGGCGGTGTTTATTCCAGGTACAGCGTGCGGCGACCAGGTAGAAGCCCTAGTGGTCAAGGTCTGTAAGTCCTATGCCCATGCAAAATTGATCCGTATCCTGACTCCCTCTCCTGATCGAATCCAAACCGATTGTCCCGTCTTTCTCAAATGCGGTGGATGTGTCTACCGCCATATCTCCTATGACGCGGAATGTCGGCTGAAAGCCCAGCGAGTACAAGAAACTATCCGCCGGATCGGCGGGCTGGACCCAGTG
>CALCVR010000102.1 GCA_937905915.1 uncultured Eubacteriaceae bacterium | reverse complement strand
TGTACTTTCTGCTGTCCGGGAGATAGACGAACGGCTGTCGGTTCACGATTTCCGAGTGGTGGATGGTGAAAACCGAGTCAATCTGGTGTTCGATGTAGTGGTGCCTTTTCAATTCGAGCTGACCGACGACCAACTGTCGCAGCAAATCAGCACTAAGCTTTCCGCCTTGAATCCTATCTATCATGCAGTCATTCATTTTGACCGCAGTTATGTGTGATTCTCTCAAAAGGAAATGTCCCTATGGCCTCCAATTGGGATGGCCATAGGGACATTTTTTATTTAACCGGTATTTTTCCTTTAGGTAATCATGTCGATGCCCTGCATGAGGTATTCTCTAGACAGCATGCCGATACCCCCTGCGACCAGATACCCTTCTTCATCAATAAAATAGGTGGTGGGAAAGGAGGAGATTCCATAGGTCATGACGGCCTCCATCTCCCGATCGTAATAGACAGGAAAGGTGTAACCCTGCTCCTCCATATACGCCCTTCCCTTTTCTTCGGTTTCACCTAGGCTGCCGATGCCGTCGATCATCAGGAATTGGACTTCTCCCTCTAATTCCTGGTAGACATCGTGAAAATCCGGCATCTCCATTTGGCAGGGCGGACAGGTACTGGCCCAGAAGTTGAGCACCGTAGGCTTTCCATTTAAAAGTTCTGAAAGCTTTACCTCATTGCCGTCGTTATCCCAAACCGTAAAGTCCGGGGCAAGCATCTTTTCTTCCTGTTGGGTTTCCCCTGCGCTTTCCGCTATTTGAGCGCCGGTACTTGTCTGCCCGTTCTGCTGGGTTTGCGATTGCGCCGTTCCCTGAAGGTCAGCCAGTCCTCCCGTTTCCCCTTGGCCTTTGAGCGCCTGATACAAGATTACCGCAGCCGCAAGCAGTACTGCCAAAGCCACTGCGGCCAAAATCCATTTCTTTTTCCCATTCATAAAGTTTCTCCCCCCTTCTTTAGCTGAGAAGCGCCAGATATTGGTTCATAAGCCCTGTCATCATCAGGATTCCCACCAGGATCAATAATCCGCCCGATACTTTCGTGATAACCGCGTAGTGACTTTTGATCCAGTGAAAGGTGGTTTTAAGCTTTTGAATCAGCACCGCACTGATGAGAAACGGGATACCCAATCCCGCCGAATAGCACACCAGCAGTAAAATCCCCTGGAATACCGATGCTTGAGAGGAAGCCATCATCAGCGCTGACCCAAGAAAAGCGCCGACGCAGGGTGTCCATCCCACGGCAAAAATAATACCGAACAGCAAGGTAGAGAAAAAGCCGGTTTCGCTGTTTTGTCCTATGCCCTTGTGGCCTTTAAACAGATTAAACTTGAATACTCCCAGGAAATGGAGGCCAAAGAACACCACCAATAGGCCGCTGACAATGTTGACCACCGTCTGGTATTTTTTAAGCACCATGCCGATGCTGCCGGCAAAGGCGCCCATCAGCACAAACACTACGGTAAATCCCAGCACAAAAGCCAACGCCTTCCACAAAGGCGACCGCTTTTGTTTTAATCCATCCCCGCCGGCAAAGTACGCTACATAGACTGGTAGCATCGGAAGAAGGCAGGGGGAAATAAATGTGATGAGACCTTCTAGAAATGTTATCAGGTATGTCATAAACAACGATTCCTCCGATTATTTTTCAAGTATTAGATTTAGTATAGCATAATAGACGCTGTTTTTTCTGTAACTCCATCACATTCGCTAAAGCTCTTTTTACAAATTGCATTGCAATCCATAAAAAGAGCCCTGCTGGGAAAACATCATTCTCCCAGTAGGGCTCTCAAGCAGGTCTTATAGACGTTCCGAAATGGTCTTTAAAAGGCCACCGGAGGAGATGATATTCTGGATAAAGGGCGGAAAAGGCTCGGCCTGATAGGTCTTTCCGGTGGTAACATCGGTGATGACGCCGGTGGTGACATCCACCTTTACCTGGTCGCCGTTTTGGATCTCAGCGGCCGCTTCCGGGCATTCCAGAATGGCTAACCCGATGTTGATGGCATTGCGGTAAAAAATACGGGCAAAGGACGCGGCGATAACGCAGGAGATGCCCGATGTCTTAATGGCGATGGGTGCATGCTCGCGGGAAGAACCGCAGCCGAAGTTTT
>CALCVR010000101.1 GCA_937905915.1 uncultured Eubacteriaceae bacterium | reverse complement strand
GTAGCTAAATTTATATATTTGCAATAACAGCTGAAAGCCAAAAGAATAAAACCATCTTATCTTTTCACATCATAAATTTCATTCACAAAAATACGGACTATCTTATAATAAGATAGTCCGTATTTCAATTGCCCCTTGTGATTATGATTCTATGTACGTATTTTTTGAAAAAAGGCCCAATCATAAATTTCCATCTGTCGAGAAAGGATGGTTTGATAACCGGCTTCTTGCCAATCCTCTGCACATCGCGCCTCCTGGGAAGATACCAAGATTTCCAATACATTTTTTCGTTTTGTCTCCGCTGGAAAATCCACACAATCATTCCTTGCCGCACGAACCAACAACACTTGTTCCGCGCCCATCTGCATTAACGTCCATGTGAGACGGCTGTAACTTTCCCATGGATCCATCTGTTCTGTCCTTTTTCTCCAAAGTCCTTTGTGGATAAGATATGCTAGGTCGGCGTCTGGCGTAATTGATAGCTCTGGACAGTCCATAGCTGGGAGAGGGGCGGCGATACAAGCCTTTTTCCCGCTTTCTAACGTCTGCACCACTGCACAAGGTAGCTCTAAGTTTCGTACATCTAGAGCCTTATACCGATCTAATTGTTGCCTTAACCTGCGGTATCCCCGGCGAAAGGCCCGAAACCTGCTGTTTTTCTGAATAATCTGACTAGCGGTACACAGATAAGGCCGCCTGTTCTCCTCTTGTTTTTTCACACAGTACAGTACGGCCGGCAATGCCGCCGATCCAGACCCGGACAATACATCCAATGGGATTCCCAGTTCTTGTAGCGCCGTCAGAACGCCACTTGCCGATGCTCCGGCCATACCTTCTCCCCACAGAGCGATCCCTCTTTTCAACCTATCCCCTTCTTTCAGTTTGGGGTTTTTAGATGTTTCCATCCTTATTACAATCATACGATAGAACCTCAAATTGTGTGATTGTTTGTCGAAAAGTTTTTTTCGTAAAGCCCGTTTCAAAACCCACCGGTATGCTTCTCGGCAATCGTATTGAATTTCAAAGCAAACATGGTATAATAAAAGTATGTATGGTGTTTTTCAGACGAAAGCTGAGAAAACCTTGCTTGATTTTCAGGCAATTTTATAGAGGAGGATACATCATGAAAAAAGACACCTTTTACATCACTACCCCCATTTACTATCCATCTGATAAGCTGCACATTGGGCATGCTTACTGCACCGTGGCGGCCGATGCCATGGCACGGTATAAACGAATGCAGGGGTATGACGTGATGTTCCTCACCGGCACCGATGAGCATGGTCAGAAAATCGAACAAAAGGCCCAGGAGAAGGGCGTCACTCCCAAACAGTATGTGGATGATATCGTGGCTGGTATTAAGGATCTTTGGCATCTTTTTAATATTTCCAACGATAAATTTATCCGTACCACCGACGATTACCATGAACAGGCTGTTCAGAAAATTTTCCACGTCCTTTATGAAAAAGGGGACATCTATAAATCCCATTATGAAGGCTGGTACTGCACCCCCTGTGAGTCGTTCTGGACCGAAACCCAGCTTAAGGACGGCAAATGTCCCGACTGCGGCAGGGAAGTAGTCCGTTCGGAAGAGGAAGCCTATTTCTTCCGTCTCTCCAAATACGCCGATCGATTGGTGCAATATTATAAGGATCATCCCGGCTTTATCGAACCGAAATCCCGTGAAAATGAGATGATCAATAATTTTATCAAACCAGGACTGGAGGATTTATGCGTTTCCCGTACCTCCTTTAGCTGGGGCGTGCCGGTGGATTTTGACCCCAAGCATGTGGTATATGTGTGGATCGACGCCCTTTCCAACTACATCACCGCCTTGGGGTACGGTTCGGATGACGATTCCTTGTATCAGAAATACTGGCCCGCCAACATCCATCTTGTGGGCAAGGAAATCGTCCGCTTCCACACCATTATATGGCCGGCCATTCTGATGGCGCTGGATCTTCCCCTGCCGGAGAAGGTCTTTGGCCATGGCTGGCTGGTCATCGGCGGCGGTAAAATGTCCAAGTCCAAGGGCAATGTAGTGGATCCGGTGGTACTGTGCAACCGCTACGGAGTAGACGCCATCCGTTATTTCCTGTTGCGTGAAATCCCCTTCGGCATGGACGGCAATTTTACTAACGAAGCCCTGGTCTCCCGCATCAACGCCGACTTGGCAAATGATCTGGGCAACCTTGTCTCCCGTACCTGCGGTATGGCCGACCGTTATTTTGGCGGAACTTTGCCTGCCGATTGTGAAAACGACGCGCTGGACGAGGAACTCAAATCCATGGCTTTGGAAACCCGTAAAAATGTAGAGAATTTTATGGACCAGATGCAGTTCTCCAATGCCTTGAATGAAATCTGGAAGCTGATTTCCCGTACCAATAAATACATTGATGAAACCATGCCCTGGGCCTTGGCCAAAGATGAGGCTAAAAAAGCAAGACTTGCTACCGTCCTTTATAACCTGGCCGAATGCATCCGTATTGCCGGTATCCTCATTACCCCCTTTATGCCCAGTACCTCCCCCAAAATTCTAGCTGCTTTGGGTTTAGGGGAAGACGAGCTCTGCTGGGACAAAGCCGATAAATGGGGCGTACTGCCAACTGAAGCTACCTTCCACAAAGGGGAGAATCTGTTCCCCCGCATCGATATGGCTAAGGAAATCGCCGAGCTGGAGGCCTTGACCGGCGTCCATACCGGCGGCAATGCACTGGCTGAAACTCCCAAGGCGGAGAAAAAGAAAGAACAGCCAAAGGAAACTCCCCAAGGCGTCATTTCCATCGATGATTTTGCCAAAGTTCAGCTGAAGGCCGCTAAGATTGTTTCCTGTGAACCGGTTCCAAAGTCGGACAAATTGTTAAAATTACAGCTGGATGACGGCATAGGCGGCCGTCAAGTGGTATCCGGCATCGCCCAATGGTACGCCCCCGATCAAATGGTGGGAAAAACAGTGGCTGTAGTCGCCAACCTCAAACCAGCTAAACTGCGCGGTGTGGTCAGCGAGGGGATGATCTTGGCCGCTACAGTGGGAGACAGTGCCCGCGTCCTATTCTTGGATGACGACGTACCTGCCGGTTCCGAAATCCGATAAGGGTGCTTTCTTATGATTCAAGGTATTTTTGATTCCCATTCCCATTACGATGATGACGCCTTTGACTCCGATCGGGAGGAACTGCTTGGTTCCCTTCCCTCCAAAGGGGTAACGGGTGTCATCTCTGCCGGCTCCGACTTAACCACCTCTCAAACATGCTTGGAATTGGCGTCTCGGTATCCTTTTGTATTCGCCGCTGTAGGGGTGCATCCCCATGAAGTGGCCGAGGCTCCGGCCAATTATCTTCATCTGGTAAAACAGCTTACGAAACGTCCTAAGGCGGTAGCCATCGGGGAAATTGGCCTTGACTATCACTACGATTTCTCCCCTCGCCCCCTCCAACAGGAACGGTTTGCCCAGCAGCTAGAACTTGCTAAAGAGCTTAATTTACCGGTTATCGTCCACGACCGGGAGGCCCATGCCGATACGCTGGAGCTTCTTAAGAAGTATCGTCCAAAAGGGGTGGTGCACTGTTTTTCCGGTAGTGTAGAGCTGATGCGGGAAACGGTAAAACTTGGTATGTATATCGGCTTGGGTGGCGCCGTCACCTTTAAAAATGCCCGGCATCCGGTGGATGTTGCACGGGAAGTTCCCATTGAACGTCTTTTGTTGGAGACCGACTGCCCCTATATGGCGCCGGTCCCCTATCGGGGCAAACGGTGTGATTCCTCCATGATTGCCGTTACGGCTGCGCGTATTGCAGAAATCCGCCAATGTGATGTTCAGGATCTTGTGAATGTCGCTTGCCAAAATACATTGCAGCTTTTCAATATCCCAAAGGAGGCCCTTACGGCATGACCATTTCCTATATCTTTGAAGGTTCACTTTACATTAATATGACCAATCGCTGTACCAATCGGTGCGATTTTTGTGTCCGCACCAACACCGACGCTTTAGGCGATGCCGATTCCCTTTGGCTCCTGCGGGAACCTACGGTGGAAGAGGTTATTGCTGATCTTTCGTCCCGGGATTTATCCCAGTTTCCAGAGATTGTATTTTGTGGTTACGGGGAACCTACCTGCCGGTTGGACGACGTCATCGCCGTATGCGACTGGCTTCACTCCCACTGCGACGTCCCTGTACGTATTAACACAAATGGCCTGTCCGATTTGGAATATGGGTGCGATACCGTAGAAAAGTTAAAAGGCCATGTGGATGCCTTATCCATTAGCCTCAACTGCTCCACACCGGAGGAATACGACCGTATTTGCCATTCTAAGTTTGGGCTAAAAGCCCATCCGGCCATGCTGGGCTTTGCAGCCCGCGCCGCTAAAGTCATCCCGTCGGTCACATTGACAGTGGTGGATACCATCCCGGCTGAAGAGATCGAAGCCTGCCGCAAACTTGCCCAGCAGGCTGGTACAAAGTTCCGTGTGCGCAGTTATATTGGCAAAGGCCAGTAATTTTCTTGTGTTCCTTCGGTTCATCTGTTATACTGAAAGGTAGTGTCTACCTTATCATAAGGAGCTGTTAACCGTGAATGAAAACGTAACGATAAAAACAGTGGCCTTCGGCGGCTTTGATCGCGACGAAGTACTACAGTACATCGATCATCTTAATCAAAGCGCTTTGGCTACCCAGCAGGATCTCAATCAGCAGATCCAGAATTTAACCCAGTCCCGTCAAGAGCTAAGCGATAAAGTGGCTACCTTCGAGCAGCGCATTTCAGACCTGGAAGAACAGTTGGAATCGGAAAGGGACGCGAGAGAACAGCTGCTTCAGGAGCATCGTTCTTTGGAGCGGGAACTGAAATCTGTCCGCGCCGACAAGGAGCAGAGTGCCAGATCTCTTGCCTTGGAGCAGGAAAAGAATCGCCAATTGGTCAATCGGATGTCTACATTGGAGAGCAATGCTTCCAAATACGACGAAGCCTGCGCTCAAGTAGGAGCCGCTCTGTTGGATGCACATCAGGACGCACAACGCATCCGGGAAAAAGCCCGTCAGGAAGCTGCTGTCTTTACTGACGGCGCTGTCCAGACTGCCCAGTCGGTAATGGATGGAGTCGATTCTCTCCGAAGCAATTTAGATGCTGTCCGGGATCGTATCCGCAGCATTACCACTGAGTTTGAAACCCAGTTGGGTAATATTTATCAGTGTTTGGAGGATGCGGCCGCTCAGGCCGAGAGCTTTCGCCAGAATCTACAGCAGTCCCCCTCTGCCGAGCAAGACTCTCCCTCCTTCCCTGCCTGAAGAAAACAAGGCTGAGGATAAAACTGTTTTTTCTTCCTTTGTCCATACAATGGTAGAGCAAAACGATGTAGATTCTCCGGTACTTTTACCGCCATGTTATCTTGTTTCGGATGATTCTTTGAAAAGAAATCCATTGTTGTGGCGGCCTTTCCGTAAGATTCACCGTTGGCTGCGAAAAAACACATCATGAGAAAATGCCAGTTCCAGTAAAAGACCGGAACTGGCATTTTCTCCATTTAAAAAGGACATCGTTTTAAAACGATGTCCTTTGATTTTGGTATTCTATTTAGGAAAGGGTCAACATGGCGGGCGAATCGCTAATCACCCAACATCCGCCGATTCCGTTCACTTCGATCCAGCCGATGTTTTGCTGAATCTGGCCTGCCGATGGATCTTGTCCTTTCAAATCCACTACTCCTACAATGGAACTGCTGTCTTGGATGCGGTTAACCGCTTCTTTCGGGCCAATAATGCGTACACCGGTCACTTCTTGCTCCGCAAAGGATGCGGTAACTCCCTCCGGCGCATTAGCCGCCATAAATTGATTGATGGTTACCGTTCTCTCCACCATGTCCGACATATCAATATCCACTGTAACACTGGTGAATATATTGTTATCATAATTAGTCAGATTGGCAGAGAGAAAATCTTCCAAGTCAAAATCGAATTCGTGGTTCTTCTTTGTGATTTTTCTGAAATCAATGGTTCCGACGGGGATCTCCTGCAAAGCGTCAATATCGGCCGGAGCTCCTCCTACCAGAATATTATCGGCCGGCCGGATGGTATAGCTCAATTGATTGGATTCATAGTAAGACGGAACATTGCTAAATTTAACAGTCAATGGCACCGACTTCTGTTTGATGACACTGACCGTCACCTGTGTTTGGGTAATATCCGGCACCAATCCTTCAATTTCATTTCCCTGGGAATCCAGCACGCGAATTCTTGCGTCAATCGGTGCAGTTTCTTGCAAATCGGTGACCTCATCGCAATAGGCTTCTACCTTTTCCACTTGACTGATTAACGTCTCTGTCCCGCTGATCGTAACCTCTCTATCAGACGCCGGCAGGATCATATTATTTTTCACATAGCCTTCCGCTGCTTTGACGCGAGAGGTATTGGGCTCCAGCGTAAATGTTTTGGTGACTACTCTGTCAAATTGAACGTAAATTTTCATGGGTTCATAGGAAAATACCGTAACACCGTCCGGCGCCCTCACGGTACATGTCAGTTCATATGTCCCAGGATTTTCTACATACTCAGCGCCGGCCGTCACTTTAATATCGCTTTTATTGACTTGAGCTACATCCAAACGGCCTCCGGTCAGCACCACCTTGTCCAGCTTCAGCTCTTGATGATCCACCACCTGAATGCCTCTCTCGATCTGTTCCTCCGTTAAAGACACCGACACATCCACATCGTAAAAGGTGCTGGTGGTATTAGGAGACACCACAAAAACTACAGCGATCCACAGACAAATAGAGGCGGCGATGGAAAAGAAAAATACAAACCGGTTGTTATAAAACAGCTTTCCTAAATTAAGCTTATGAAAAAAGCGGCGGATCTTCCGAATCACCGATTGAATCTGTGTCATCTTCATTTCGATCTCCCCTTCCAGAAGGGCGATTTTTCAGATGTCCCATCGCCAACCACATCGTAAATCAGGCGCTTTTTCAGCGTATCTTTTAACTCTTCAATGGACACGTCCCGCATTAAAAAGCCCTTATAAGCGATGGAGATAGCGGTGGTCTCTTCCGAAACCACCACCACCACAGCATCGGAATTTTCACTCATTCCCAAAGCTGCCCGGTGCCGGGTGCCCAGTTCACTGCTGATCTCGCTGTTTTGTGAAAGAGGCAAAATGCATCCGGCTGCGCACACAGCCCCATCCCGAATGATCATAGCGCCGTCGTGGAGAGGGGCTTTGACAAAAAAGATATTTCCGATCAATTCCGGGCTTGCCTCAGCGTTGATAACCGTACCGGTTTTCACGATATCCACCAGCTTAATATCCCGCTCAAACACAATGAGGGCGCCCATGCGCTGCCCCTGAAGAATCTGCACCGATTTACAAACTGCGTCAATGGTTTTTTGAACCCGCTGCATAACGTCCTCTTCGCTGAGCACGCCTCCTACGCCTAGGATCTTAATCTTATTAAGCCTGGTGCGGCCTAACTGCTCCAGAGCCCGGCGGATTTCCGGCTGGAAAATGACGATCAGGCCAAACACCAATACTTTAGAAAGATTATCCAAAATAAAGGTCAGGGTTTGTAATTTCAGATAAAAGGCCAGCACATAGCAAATTCCCAGGATCAGCATTCCTTTGACCAAGGTACCGGCCCGGGTTTCGCGCACGATCTTTATGACATTGTAAATAATAAAGGCCACAATGGCGATATCAAGAATGCTGGAAAGAACGCCGATATCGCCGCCAATGGCATGAAAAAGCGCTTCAAAAAAGCTGCCGATTGATTGAAAAAATTCCGCCATTTAAACGCTTCCTTCACCGAAAAAAATCTTCGGATGGATTCCCTAGTTTCTGTTCTTATTGTATCATACTTCCTATGGCTTGCAAAGCACTTTCACAATTTGTTTAGGATTTTTAAAGTGCTATTTATTACCTGATCCACCTCATCTTGGGTCGTGAATATCGATGGGCAAAGGCGCATGGTACCCTGTTCTAATGTTCCAAAAGTACGGTGGGCGCAAGGCGCGCAGTGCAGTCCCGGGCGAAGCGCTATTTCTTCTTCGTCATAGTAACGGGCTGCTTCTGTACTGGGTAAATTCCCTAAATTAAAACTAATTACCGGCAACGTATCCACGCCGTCTGGACGAGGCGTATAAAATTGTACCGCCTTTTGGTCGCATATTGCGTCGTAAAAGCGCTGCATGAGTTCGTTTTCATGTTGTAAAATCCCGTCCATCCCCTGCTCTTTGACAAATTGGATGCCGGCGTGCAAGGCAGCGATTCCCGGCGTATTGACCGTCCCGCTTTCCAGACGGTCGGGCATATAGAGAGGTTGTGTCAATTCCACTGAGCGGCTGCCCGTCCCACCTTCCAAAATGGGTTCCAGCTGTTCCCCGCAGACGGTGACCAGCATACCGGTGCCCATGGGGCCATAAAGCCCTTTGTGACCGGGCACGCATAGAAAATGAATGCCCATCTCCTGCATACGGATGGGCACAATCCCCGCCGTTTGAGCGGCGTCCACTAGAAAAAGAAGATGGTGCTTTTTGGCCAATGCTCCTAATTTCTCAATGGGGAGACGTACGCCAAATACATTGGAGGCGTGCATACAGGCGATCATCTTGGTATTGGGGCGGATGGCCTTTTCAAAATTCCGCACAGTTTTGTCGTCGTCCCCCGGCGCCACTTGAGCGGCTGTATAGGGGATCCCCTGGCGGCGCAGCGTCTCTAAGGGGCGCATCATGGCATTGTGTTCCAAATTGGAGGTCACAACATGGTCCCCGGGTTTTAAAATACCTTTGAGCGCCAAATTGATGGCATGGGTACAGTTTGTGGTAAAGGCTACGTCCTCCGGCGACGGCGCATCAAAAAAGGATGCCGCTTCCAAACGGCATTCATAGATGGCTTCAGCTGTATCCATGGACATCTGATGTCCGCTTCTCCCTGGATTCGCCCCAAATTCCTCCAATGCTTTGGCCATGGATTTTTTGACACATGATGGTTTGGGCCACGTAGTAGCGGCATTGTCTAGATAAATCACGCGTCGTCCTCCCCCATATGCCGTCCGGTTACACGGATCTTGGCGCTGCGCAGAATGTGTTCCACGCGGTCGATATCCTCTGGATAAACCTGGATGCTATAACTGCATCCAGAGGGATCAATGGTCCTAGGGGTGCGTTTAACATAAGCCCGGATCCCCATTTGTCTGAGCAGATCCCGGCCTTGAAAGGCATGTGTGATGGAATATATGATAAGCATAGGCAGTTCCATTTGCAATCACCTCGTTTTTTAATATCAGTATATGCACGGGGGATTCCAAATGACCAAATTCCTCTGTCTTAGCCGTCGTTCTCTTCCACCAAACAAACAGCGTGAGCGGCTATGGCTTCTCCTCGTCCGGTAAAGCCTAGTCCTTCCTCTGTGGTGGCTTTGATGTTGATTTTATGAGCATCCACACGGCAAATGCTTGCCACATTATCCCGCATCTGCAAAATATAAGGGCGCATTTTGGGTTTTTGAGCCACAATAGTAGCATCTACATTCCCTACCTGGTACCCTTTCTTTTCCAGGAGTGTTACCACATGCCTGAGCAGCTCAGCGCTGTCGGCATCTTTGTAACGGTCGTCGGTGTCGGGGAAGTGAAGCCCAATATCCCCCAGCCCTGCGGCCCCCAACAGGGCGTCGGCAATGGCGTGAAGAAGGACATCGGCGTCTGAATGTCCCAAAAGCCCCTTTTCATAAGGGATGGTGACCCCTCCCAGGATCAATTGTCTTTCCTCTACCAGACGGTGTACGTCGTATCCATGTCCAATGCGCATTATAATTCTCCTCCTTGCTGACGTTTCAAAAGCAATGCCTCGGCGATGGGAAGATCTTCTGGCGTGGTGATCTTAATGTTTTCATAGCTGCCCTCGCACAGATACACCGGTACGCCCTCCATACGCTCTACCAATTGGCAGTCGTCGGTAAAATCCTCATGAGCTTGCCGGGCCGCATCCATGGCCCTTTGATAGAGTTTTCTTTCAAACACCTGGGGGGTATGTACCATCCACAAATGGCTGCGGTCTGGCGTATACTGGATGATCCCCCCGTCCGACACCTGCTTTAAGGTATCTTTAACCCTTACGCCGGTGGCCGCTGCGCGATGTTCCAAAGCGCAGGACACCACCTCCCCGATCACCTGGACGCCGACCAGCGGACGGGCTCCGTCGTGGATGGCCAAATGGGTGGTTTGGGGACGCACGTTCTCCACCCCTC
>CALCVR010000100.1 GCA_937905915.1 uncultured Eubacteriaceae bacterium | reverse complement strand
ATTGACCATCCGGTACCAACGGGCCAGCGGCGTGGCCCAAGCAGCGAAGGAGAGCATTCGCTTGGGAAAAATTTTAAAGGGAGAAGAGTTACGCCCTATTTATCTTCGGCTGCCTCAAGCCGAACGAGAATTAAAAAAGAAAAATCAATCAGGAGGGAATGCAGTATGATCGCGTTGGGATGTGACCACGGCGGGTTTGAACTCAAGGAAGCCATCCGCCGTCATCTGGAAGACAACCAGGTGGAGTATCACGATTTTGGCATTTATGAAAATAAGCCGGTGGATTATCCGGAAATAGCCAATGTGGTGTCTCATGCGGTGGCGGATGGACAGTGTGAACTAGGCATCCTTTGCTGCGGTACGGGAATCGGTATGTCCATGGCGGCCAACAAGGTGGACGGGGTGCGGGCAGCGTGCTGTTCGGACTATTTTTCCGCTAAGTATACCCGCCTTCACAACGATGCAAATATATTATGTTTGGGCGGCCGAGTACTGGGAGAAGGACTGGCATTAGAACTAGTGGACGTGTTTGTAAACACAGAGTTTGAAGGCGGCCGTCACCAACGCCGCATTGATATGCTGGCCCGGATGGAACAGGGAGAGCTTTAATCGCATATTCCTGCCGGGTTTATTTGCTACAAGGGACTATAACTATTTATAGAAAAAGGAAGAGGATCGGTATGAACGATAAATTAACGGTGTTGTCACATCCCCTGGTGGGGCAGATCATGACCGAATTGCGGGATCAGAATACGCCCCCACATCAGTTCCGCGCATTGGTGCGTAAGCTATCCATGCTCCTTTGCTATGAGGCGACAAAAAATCTTCCTACTGTGGAAACAGAGGTCATAACCCCGGTGGCTCCTGCAAAGGGAGTTATGGTAGACCAGTCAAAATTGGTGTTTCTCCCTATCCTGCGCGCCGGTTTAGGGATGCTGGACGGGGCGCTGGAATTGGTGCCGGGCGCATCGGTAGGGCATCTTGGCATGTACCGGGACGAAGAGACCTTAACGCCGGTGCATTATTATACCAAGCTTCCTCCCAAATTTGAAGGACGAGGCGCTATCATTTTGGATCCCATGTTGGCAACCGGCGGTTCAGCGGTGGATGCTGTAGAAAAAGCCGCTTCTTATAGGCCGGCTTGGATTAAATTTTTATGTATCCTCTCAGCTCCCCAGGGAATTGAAAAGCTATCCAAAGCCTATCCGGATGTGGAGATTTATACGGCGGCAGTGGATCAGCGCCTCAACGATCATGGATACATCGTGCCCGGTTTAGGCGACGCCGGCGACCGTATTTTTGGCACGGTGGAGGTATAAAGTAAT
>CALCVR010000099.1 GCA_937905915.1 uncultured Eubacteriaceae bacterium | reverse complement strand
GATGGGCCTTCCGGGAGCGGTATACGCCTTTGGTACCGGCCAGATCTGGATTGCGGTAGGATTGGCCATTGGTACGGTGCTCAACTGGTCAATTGTAGCATCCCGTCTTCGCCGGTATACCATCAAGGCGGGGGATTCTTTGACCCTGCCGGAGTATTTTGAAAACCGGTTTCGGGATAAGAGCCGTGTATTGCGTATGGCTTCGGCTGTATTTATCATCATCTTTTTTACGGTTTATTCGGCGTCGGCCTTTGTGTCGGGCGGTAAGCTTTTCTCCACTGTATTCGGCATCGATTATCAATTAGCATTGTTTATCGGCGTGCTTATCATTTTGCTTTACACCTTCCTAGGCGGATTCTTAGCCGTGTGTTGGACCGACTTTGTCCAGGGGCTTTTGATGCTGGTCGCCATTTTAGCCGTTCCGATTTTGGCATGTATGGCAGTGGGAGGCGTCGGTGAAGTGGGCGATGCGCTCAACAATGTAAGCCCCACCTTCCTGGATCCCCTGAAGGAGACCAACGGCCAAAACACCTCCTTTATCAGCATTATTTCCCAACTGGCATGGGCGTTGGGATACTTTGGCATGCCACACATTTTAGTGCGTTTTATGGCCATCAAGGACCAGCGCTCGGTGAAGAAATCCCGTGTAATTGCCATCATCTGGGTGCTGATTTCCTTGACATGCGCTGTATTTGTGGGCATCGTTGGCCGGGCGTTTGTCACAGGCCTGTACGATCCCGCTAGCGGTGTGGCGGATCAGGAATCTATTTTTATCCGCACGATCCAAAAATTGTTTATTGAGCCGGGGGCCTTTGTGCCGGTGGCCATTATCGGGGGACTGTTCCTCTGCGGTATTTTGGCCGCTATTATGTCGACGGCCGACTCTCAACTGTTGGTAACAGCGTCGTCGCTGTCCAGCGATATCTATAAAGTGGCCATTGACAAAAAAGCGTCGGATAAAAAATTGCTGTGGGTCAGCCGCATCGCCGTACTGGCAGTGGCGGCAGTGGCCTATTTCATTGCTCGTAATCCCGAATCCAGCATTATGGATTTGGTGTCCAACGCATGGTCGGGGTTTGGTTCCACCTTTGGCCCGTTGGTGTTGTTCTCCCTTTTCTGGAAAAAGACCACCCGCAACGGCGCCCTGACTGGCATGATTGCCGGCGGCTTGACCGTCATTGTGTGGGATTATATCCCCATGATTCCAGGCGCTGATGGACTGGTCAATTTAGGGGTGGGTACGGGACTTTACTCCATTATTCCTGGCTTCCTTATTTCCTCTATCCTCATTGTAGTGGTCAGCCTGGTAGGAAAAGGACCATCTAAAGAGATGGTGGAAGAATTTGAAGAGGTAGCGGCCAACAAAGAGGGTTAAACAGCTTTGTTTGAATGACGACAAAAAACCGCCGGTAATTTATAATTGCCGGCGGTTTTTTATACGGATTCCCAATGCTTTCAGGCAGCAGGAAGAGATTTACGGATGAGAATCAAAGGGGTCATCTGGGTAGATTGACCGGCAGGATTGTCCTGAATGAGAGAAGCAAGCTGACGGCTGGAGAACGTCAATGTACTGGAATGCCCTAAGATCTCCACACCTAGGTCATTTGCATCCACAATCATGCAGGGAATACCGAGCTTTTCTTGGATCTCATCGCACACTTGGCTAGGATGTGCAGGAATCCGAATACCAAACTTACCATAAATGGGGAACTCTTTGTCATAGAAACCGTCTAAGCCGGAGACCTCTTGTCCTACAATGCGATAAAATATTCCCGTCTTTCCCAAAAGCTTGCCGATTCCAGCCAGCAAAGCGGCCCATATGACTTTACCCTTTCCACAGTGTTCAATGGCAAACTGCATTTTATAGGGGCTATCCACACCGATACCGGCTGAACTATGGGAGGCAAAACGGGATAAAAACCGTGCCAGCTTTCCCACTTTGAGATCGTCCCGAAACACCACTCGTCGTTGGCACAAGGCTATAATTTTTTCACTGATGCATAAAATATCTCCCTGTTGGTAAAGAGGCAAAGCGTAACGCTCCACAAGTTTGATGTAATCCTCGCCAATTCCTACGAAGTGGGTGCGGATAGCATGGCGGAGATAAGTAACACCGTCCACTTGGATGGAGACTTTTTTTCCATGGTTGGCTATAAACTCCATAAACAACCGTCCTTTCCTTTGGCTGTTATCAGTTTATGCCGAAACGGCGTAAGATTTTTTACGATTTCCTTTCGGAAATGGGATGATTTTATAGGAGATCTCTTACAAAATCGTGAGAAGGGGATAAGAAATGATAGATTTATTGGGCAGATATACAACTTTCCTAAGAAAAAAATGCATTGTTCTAGACAAAACGAGCCAAAAGGCTTGTGAAAAATGGGAAAAAGAGGTATAATAGAGATAATTTATTTTATATGACCGCAAGGAGGATGGGAGATTGATGGAAATCAAATCGGATATTCAAATTGCGCAGGAAGCCCAGATGGTTCCTATTGCATCCATCGCGGATAAAGCGGGCATCCCAGCGGATTGTTTGGAACCCTACGGCCGCACCAAAGCTAAGGTGGACCACAATCTGCTCCATAGCATTCAGGATCGCCCCAATGGCAAACTGATCCTGGTAACGGCCATTTCCCCTACTCCAGCGGGGGAAGGTAAAACTACCACCAGCGTAGGGCTGGCCGATGCATTTTCACAGTTAAAGGAAAAAGTCATGCTGTGTCTGCGGGAGCCGTCTTTGGGTCCGGTATTTGGGATCAAAGGAGGAGCTGCCGGCGGCGGATATGCCCAAGTAGTGCCCATGGAGGACATTAACCTTCATTTTACCGGGGATATGCACGCCATTGGCGCGGCCAATAACCTTTTGGCCGCTATGGTGGACAACCATATTTATCACGGCAATGAGCTGGGCATCGATCCCAGGCGGATTACCTGGAAACGATGTGTGGATATGAACGACCGTCAGCTGCGCTTTGTAGTAGACGGTTTAGGCGGCCGGGTCAACGGGACCCCTCGAGAGGACGGGTATGATATCACGGTAGCGTCGGAGATTATGGCGGTACTGTGTTTGGCCCAAGACCTGGAGGACCTGAAAGCGCGCCTTGCAAGAATCGTAGTGGGATATACGTATGACGACCAACCGGTAACAGCAGGAGATTTAAAGGCACAGGGGGCTATGACGGCCTTGTTAAAGGACGCCATCAAACCCAATCTAGTGCAGACGCTGGAACATACACCGGCCTTTGTGCACGGAGGTCCTTTTGCCAATATTGCTCACGGATGCAATAGCGTTATGGCCACCCGTATGGCCTTAAAATTAGCCGATTATGTGGTAACGGAAGCAGGCTTTGGAGCCGATCTAGGAGCGGAGAAGTTTTTTGACATCAAATGCCGTATGGCCGGTCTTAGGCCGGATGCTGTGGTAATTGTAGCCACTGTTCGGGCGCTAAAACACCATGGCGGTGTTGAGAAGTCACGCCTTGGCGAAGAAAACTTAGAAGCTTTAGACAAAGGCCTTCCGAATTTGCTTCACCATATTGAAAATATTACGAAGGTATTTGGATTGCCTGCGGTGGTGGCCATTAACCAATTCCCAACCGACACCAAAGCGGAATTGGACTTGGTGGAACGGCGGTGTGGAGAACTGGGCGTATCGGTGGCGCTTTCCCAAGTATGGGCAAAGGGAGGCGCAGGAGGCATTCAATTGGCCCAAAAAGTCATGGAGGTCATGGAGCAGATGGAAAATCATTTTGCTCCTATTTATCCGGACGACATGCCTTTGCGGGAGAAGATCCGCACGGTAGCGGGAAAGGTGTATGGCGCTAAGGACGTCCGCTTTGAGCCCGCAGCGGATAAAGAACTGGATAAGTTAGAGCGCCTTGGTTTTGGGGCCTTGCCGGTCTGCATGGCCAAAACGCAGTATTCTTTTTCAGATGACAAAGATAAATTGGGTTGGCCGAAAGATTTTACCATTACTGTGCGCGGGGTAAAAGTATCGGCTGGCGCCGGTTTTGTGGTGGCTTTGACGGGCAATATTATGACCATGCCGGGTCTCCCTAAGGTGCCAGCAGCCCAAGCGATTGATGTGGATGCGTCGGGCCGAATCACCGGATTGTTCTAAGTATCGAAAAGGTTTTCGTCTGGTTTTTGATTAAAATGGCCTGACTGCACAAATGCTGTCAGGCCATTTTTCATAGTTGATTTATAGATAGATGGAACTAACTATGTATCCCACAGAAAAAACATATCCAAGATTTTTTAGGTATTGGCAAATAAAACAACAAAATGTCAGTGATGATTGAGAGGTGCTTACAGTGGCTAGTGATGAAAAGGGAAATATGATTTTAGAATATTATCCAGGATTACCCATCACCCTATCTTGGGGCACCAAGGTGCAGCCCGGATGGCATTATCATCGAGAACTGCATCTGTTTTATGTTGTAGAAGGAAGCTTGAGCTTTTCCCTGGAAGATCGGAATTACACGATTCTTTCAAACCAATTAGGCATTCTCAATTCCATGCAATTGCATGCGGGGGAAGAGAAGAAGACATCGGGCCGATGGATCGACTTTTGTATTGCATTGGAAAACTATGAGGCCTTGTGGCCGGAATTAAGAGGATTTTATTTTAACATCCAGGATTCTGCCGCAAAGCAGGAGGAGATCAGTGGACTTTATCAGTTATCGGCCAGTATCGTCCGAGAGGCAAACGAACGAAAAAAGGGATTTGCTGTACGGATACACTCCCTGTGCGATCGGATTATTATTATGTTGGCCACTCACTTTTCCTATTCGCGATCGGACATGCCCGGTGGATTGGAAGGGGACCGGCAGTTGGAGAAGGTTTTAGAATACATCGACTCAAATTATGGACAGAGTTGGTCACTGGGGAATTTAGCCTCCAAAGCATGCCTTAGTCCGCAATATTTGTCCAGGCGATTTAGTAATAGGATGGGAATGCCGCTGTCGGAATACATCAATACTGTAAGGGTGAAAAAGAGCTTACCGGATATTATTGCGGGCAACCAATCCATTCATGAAATCGCCCAAAGCTATGGATTTGCCAACATCACCTCGTATTATAAGATGTTTCGGAAGATTTTTCATACCACCCCTCACCAATACTTTAAAAAGTACCAAGAAGAGGAAAACAAGGCCAAACAAGAGGAGGAGCAAAGCGATCAATTTGGGAACCTATTTTCATATATCCCTATGAATGACCAAAACAGTTCTTTTAACCAATTAGGCGCGCCTGAGATTCATATCTCTGTTGACTTGGGAAATCGCATCCGATGTTTGCATAAAAGTTGGAAAAGGGCATGCTGCCTGGGACAAATATCCGATACAATGGATTTTGGCTGGCGAGAGCAGGTAGTGCGCATTCAAAGAGATCTTTCCTTTGAGTACATGATGTGCAATGATTTTAAAGGAATTATGGTGGACGCCGAACGAGACAGCGACGGCAATGTTACATACCAATTTGGCAGACTCAACCACTATCTGGATTTTTTACGCAGCATGCATCTAAAGCCCATTATCGAACTGGGATTTGTGCCGCCTCACTTGGCGGCGGACCTTCATCTACCTTCGTATGTTTATCCGCCAAACGATCTATCGGCCTGGTGTGATATGATCCAAAAGATGACCAACCACATTGTCAACCGATATGGGAGACACGAGGTGAGAAACTGGAAGTTTTGTATTTGGCATAATCCAGACAGCCGAGCCTATTGGCCCGACCGGCGGGAACGGTTTGCCGAATTGTTTGTCAGAGCTTATCAGACCATCAAACGAGTGGACCCCGAGATCCAGGTGGGAGGATGTGACTTCCGTTGGCAGACGGCTCATCACGGTTGGTTGCAGCAGTTTTCCGAGTATCTACAGAGGTATGGCATCTCGCCGGACTTTTTATCCTTTTCCCTTTATAACGTGCAGCCTCAGTCGGATCAGGTTCCCGTATCCATAGGGGATTTAAGTTTTTTGGATGTTAAAAGACAGCTTCACTTTGGAGAAGGAAATTCCTGTATTCAAGAGATCCGCGAGATCCGCAGCTTACTGGGAGAGATCCATTGGAATGAAAAGCCTCTTTGGATCACAAATTTTAACATCCACGGTTATGTAGATGATCCCATTCATGATACCAGCTTTATGGCGGCGTTTTTGGTAAAGAATATGTTGGCCATGAGCAACGATGTGGAGAGCATCAGCTTTTGTCCTGTGATCGACCGATTGAGCAACGGACGATATCCTGGGATTTTCCACGGCGGATGTGGCCTTTTGACCCGCAATGGAATCCCGAAAAGCTCTTATAACGCCTTGCTTTTGATGAATAAACTGGGTGACATGGTGGTGGAACAGGGAGAGGATTATATTGTCACCGCCAGCCAAGACGGGAATTATCAGATTTTGTGCTACAATTATTGTCACTATAACCAGGAGTATAGTAAATATAGAACGCCAAGTGTCTGTGATAAAGAGCGCTTTTCCGATTTTGCAGAGGAATGTGCGCAGTCTTTTCAATTTGAACTCAAAGGAATTCACGGACATTATCGGATTAAACACACCAGTGTCAACCGATCGTCGGGATCCGCCCTGGACGCCTGG
>CALCVR010000098.1 GCA_937905915.1 uncultured Eubacteriaceae bacterium | reverse complement strand
GTATTCCGGACACCACATATTTGCCAATGATCTGGCATTCCAGCGGCGCCTTCTCTCCTTGTAGAACGTAGATCTCCAACTCATTTTCATCTTTGGCAGAAGTATAGTAGTGAAAAGCCCGTGCACATTTGACCGGGATCTTTTGATTTGCTGGGATAATGGTTTTGTTTATGTAATGGGTTCCCTGGACATTGACGGCAATGATGCCCATGGCAGGGGCTACAACGTCCACGTGACTCATACAGAGAGCGTTTTCCAGCGCGGTTTCTTTGCCTACCGCACCAGAACTAGTATAGCTGGGAGCCGGGGCCGCAGGAACGGATGCCGTCCTCTGTTTGGAAAAAAGATGGAATCTGGAGCCCTGTTTTGGTTCGGATGGCTGAGGGGGCATAGTCAAAACGCTGTATTCCGGCAGTGGCAAATGTACCTGAATAGCGGCGCCCAATGCCACCGCTTCATCGGGATTAACTTGGGACAGCGGCGTATGTCCGCTGATGCTTTTGAGATAGGTGGATACTTGGCGCATACGCGTTGATCCACCCACCAACAGGATATCGGTAATATCCCGCCATCCGATACCTAGCCCTTTCAGCAAATTTTCACATAATGCTCCCGTCCTTTGGATCAAATCGGTGGTGCTTTGATTGAATTCCTCCAAACTAAGCGAAGTGGCATACCATCCGTATTCCGGCAGATTGATGCGCACAGAGGCCACATTGCGGGAGGTCAATTGTTTTTTTACGCTTTCGGCCATTTGGGCGATGGTCTGACGAACTTGTAGATATTGACTGGTTAAGACACCTGTGTCAGACGCCACCTTCGTCTCCAGAGATGCGCAAATGCGAGCATCCCAATCTTTTCCGCCTAAGGTATGATCCCCTGTGGTTTGCAAGGATTCCATCTGGCCTCCTTTTTTCATCTGCACCAAAGTCACGTCAAAGGTGCCACCGCCTAAATCGTAAACCAACACCCGGGCGTTTTCCCTCCAGTGATTGACGCCGTAGTTCATGGCTGCCGCCGTAGGTTCGTTGATAATCTGGCGGATTTTAAGGCCTGCCTTTTTAGCTGCATTGATGGTAGCTTGACGTTCTTTATGATAAAAATAGGCGGGTACTGTAACGACAGCCTCGTCCACTGCCTGGCCGGTGACCTTCTGCGCTTCCTCTTTGAGATGCCTTAACAGAATGGCCGATAAATCCTCTGCTGTGTAGTTTTTCCCATAAAAGGAGCAGTAAATCCCATCGCTCCCCATGCTGCGTTTAAAAACCGATGTGCAACCTGATTCCCCTGCTTCAAAAGCCTCTTTGGCTTCGGCTCCTACGATAATGTCCCCATCCTCTGTAAACTGGATGACAGAAGGGGTGATACGTTCCCCTATGGAATTGGGGATGATGACCGGGATACCCTTTTGCCCATCCATCATAGCCACAGCTGAGAAGGTGGTACCCAAATCAATTCCAATTTTAATTCCCAATGCGTTTCCCTCCTTGCTGCGGAGAAAAGCCAGCAGCGTCTACCTTATGGCGAAAGGGGTGCGCCTGATATAGAACATCTCAGAACGCACCCCCTTTCCCTCTGTGTTGCAATCAATGCATTTGGTCTATGGCAGCAACAAACTCAAGCCCTATTGCATTCAAAAAATGCAACGGTAAGAGCAGCAGTGCTATTGATTCCGAATGAAAAGACAGTTTATTCACCGGATACGCTCAGCGAATTAATTGCGCTCTTAGCCATGTCAATATCGGAATCCATCCGCAGGGTGGTTTCTACCGCCTCGCCCGTGGATAGGTTGACGGCTTTGACGTACACACCAATGGCATCAACCTGGAAATTCACCTCAATGGGAGAACCTTTCGCTGTGTTGGGAGGCAACAGCATCTCCAAAATGCCAAGCAGTTTTACGTTGTGGGCCGGATCGGTGGGCTGTTCTTCCCCTAAGTTATTGACACAAGGTGTGAGGGAATCCTCCATACACATGTTTTCAAACACGCGCAGCACAATCTTCTCCATATTATCGGCCGCTGTATAATAGGTCTTGGAAGCCGACGCCGGCATGACATCTCCCATTTTGATGATGTTGTCTACAATGTAATCCATATTTTGATTCAGGACGCCAGGACCAAAAGAACGAGGAGTTTGATCTTCGATGATCCCAGTGGATACAACAGTGGTAATGCCACTCCCGACGCCAGTGGTAGAAGATCCATCTGTTTCCCCGTCCTGCTCTTGCGTACCACCAGACTGCTCTTTCTCTTCGCTCTCTTCCACCAGCATGCCGGCGTAGATGGCTGCGCCCTTGGCTACTGCACGGTCGGGATCCTCAATCTGGACCTTGCCGGGGAAGCGCGCTTCCACCGCCGCACGAATCATGGGCATAAAGGTGGAACCGCCTACTAAAAGAACTGTATCAATATCGGGATTCCCTGCTTTCTGAAGGGTTTCCTCCACATAGTTCATGGTTTGGGCCACTTTGTCAGAAGTCATATTTTCAAATTCTTGGCGGGTAATCTGTACATTGGTCATGGAACCATTGACATTGATTTTTACCTTTGCAGAATCGCTGTCGCTCAGGCGCTTTTTTGTGGTCTCTACCCGGCTGCGGATGATCTGTTTGGTCTCTACGTCGATCTCGTCGGGAGTGAGGCCGTTTTCATCGCAGCATGCCTGCATGATGTAGTTAAACAAAGCGTCGTCCCAGTCTTTGCCGCCCAGCATGTCGTTGCCGCCGGTAGTGATAACCTTGGTCACCAAAGACATCTTGACAATGGTCACATCAAAAGTTCCTCCGCCTAAATCGTAAACCAGAATCGTACGCTCTTCCTGAAACTGACGCGCACAATAGCTGAGCGCCGCGGCGGTAGGCTCGTTAATGAGATTTAAAACATTCATGCCAGCCCCTTCGCCGGCTTTCCTGGTGGCGTTGCGTTCTTCCAGGCCGAAGTACGCCGGGCAGGTAATAACCACATCGTCTACTGTGCCGCCCTGCTCTTCTACCATCTGCTTTAGACGTTTCAAAATTAAGGTGCTGATCTCAACAGGAGTATAGGTTTTGCCATCAAATTCGCGGACAGGGGCATCCTTTTTTCCAATTTCACGTTTGACAAATTGTACCACGCGGTCCCCATCGGTTTCCACCATATCCTTGGCGCTGTTACCGATGATGACGTTATCCGCACTTTCAAAAAATACTGCTGATGCCAATGTATCGCTTGCGTCGATCTGGTTGCGGATCACTTCCGGATTTCCATTGCGATCCAATGTGGCGATGCAGGAATAAGTAGTTCCAAGGTCAATACCGTATGTACTCATAATAAAGTTCTCCTTTCACAACTCAACCATTAACTTTTATAAAAAGCAATGGTTATTTTTTAACAGTCTTCTGTTTGTGCCTGCTCAGAGGATGGCCCTTCCGATGCAGCATGGGAAGTTCTATTTTCATCGGTTGGATATTCTGCTTCCCCCTCCTCTTTTTGAACAGATGGATCTATGGACGGATCGTATACATACACATCCACAAATTCCGGATATAGTACCGTTCTCCCACGCACTACTCCAGGTTTCCGGCTGTTTGCCACGGTGTTATGCAGATGTTTGTCACCTGTCGGAATCTTTTTCAAGACTTTGCACACTCTCGTCTGTCGCGTTTCTCCCACAGGAGTCCTGCACACTTCCGCCTCATAATCGGCCAAAAGATCCGCCATTTGCTCAAACATGGACATTAGATTTTTTGAAACACGAGGTTCTAAATCCTCCTCCAATAAACTATGGTACTCCACATACATGGTGGCGATTTCTTTTAAAATAGGATTAAACTGTTCCCCATTGCACTGGGCCTTTAGTTCGTCCAGATCGTGCTGCATTCCTTGGCGAACCTGGATTTGAAAATTGGCATTTTCCCGCAAAGTTTGGGCAATCTGCCTATCATTGCGATCCTGTTTCTCTGCCACCGCTTGCAGCAGCATTTCTAACGCCTTCAGTTGTTCAGTGGAAATAGAAGCGGTATTTTCCTTTGTATCTAATCTGCTTTGAATGCACTCACACATTGCAGCAATATCTTCCCTGATGTTTTGATCCTGTCCCAACATCTGCTGGCCTATGTTTTCAACAGTTTGGTTTAGGCTCTCAATCTGCTTTTGAACTTCGCTCAAAGCATTGGTTAAATCGGTCAACGAGCCCTTATTTTCAGAAGAAACTGGTTGTTCTTGATCCGCCCCCCTTACAAAAGATGGCATAGGTGGCATCGAACCAAAAAATGATTCTTTTTGATCCCTCTCTGCCTCATTGTCCGATGGAAGGACGGGATTCGGAAACATGGTTTCTTCTGAAGTGCTGCTTGTGTCATTGCCTACTCCATGCATCATGTCTTTTTTTAATTTCTTATCTAACGCCATTTATTTCACTCCTTTTATACCGCCTGATCCACTGTCTCAATGTCTCCACTGACAAGATTGGCAAAATCTTTATCTGCCAAAGGAAGCATCCATTCTACAGCCTCTGTGACACCCCACGGTTCATATTCCGAACCATCCGGCGTATGTCCCATAGCGCTGGCTGGGAAATAGTGAAGGTTACTAAATTGTGTCTCCAAGCTCTCCACAGTGGCTGATAAGCCAATATCAAACAAAAAATTGCGGCATTCTTCGTCCCGGGCCTGCTGAAGTGTCTGATACTTCTCTGGATTTTTGCGCATAATACTTTGGATCTTAGCCGGTCCCACAACTCGTTTGACTTCCCTGACGTCTGCCTTGGCAACCACGACCGCAATGGGGATGTTACAGCGTGTGTTTGCTTTGGCATGGCCAGTACGAATTAAATAGTTGATAAAGTTGGCGGCCACATCCTCCGGCGCCATATCGCTGAAATCCGACATATCTTCTCCAGTCTGCATCCGGTCGCTTCTGAGCTTTCCGCTGCTGAAGGGATCGATTAAAAAAATAAGACCGTCGCAGTAATGAAACTGCTGTTGTTGGATTTCATTGTCTGCCGTAAAGCCGTCGAACATCTCTCCTGCAATGTCATAAATAGAGAATTGTCTGCGTACCCCTAAGTCGCTGTCTATGAGCAATGGGTACATTTGAGAATTAAGCTGCGCAGTAGCGGGACAATCAATGCCTTGATACCACTGCTCCAGCTCTTGGAAATAGGGACGATATTGTTCCGATATCGTCACCTTAACCGATTTTTTGGCTGAAAGTCTCTCCAGATAATCGTGAAAAAATGCCGCCATAAATACCGTCTTTCCCGCCTTGCTTCCTCCTACCAGCTGGAACACAATGGGCCGGGCATTGGATGCTACCAACGATGCATTGCAGTTTGGACAAAAGGCCTCCAATTTGGAACGTCCATTGAAAAAAGTAGAGGGCAATTTCTGGCCGCACGTGCAAGTATGTTTCCAGATGCCATAAGGGCCTGGCACTAATTTCTTATGAATTTCACCGCATTTTGGACACATAAAATACGGAATTAAAAAATGGCTGTGGCAATGGGGACAATCGGAACGAATTTTATTTTTGATGAGATAAAGACGATCCACCAGCCATGTCAGAGAGAAAACCACGTAAGTAAGGAGCATAAATACTGTGGTAATAGAGCCATGAATTAAGCTGAATACCGCACACAATGCCGTCCCTACCAGAAAAATAATAATGTAGGATACCAGTTGATAGATCCATGCGCCTATCGTTTTACAAGCGCCCCAAATACCGCCGGTTCTCTTAAAACGTGCGGCAGTGGCATTGACCTTTTTGCCTGAGTCTGCGTTGAATCGAAAAGCTGTTTTTATAGTTTTACCAAGCTGTACATAACCGGGGCCAAAAAAATAACTTCGTATGGCCGGTTCATCGCCTTTTTCCCAGGTCCAGTGTACAAGATGGACCTCTTGTTTGACGGCCTTGATATAATTTTTTAGCGCCGTGAAAAGCCCCATCAAAAGGGCAATGCACGCAATGATGACAGCTGCAATTCCCGCTCCAGCAGCCGCAAAGGGCAGTACATATTCGATGAACAAATAAATGCCCAAAATGATAAGTGCTAATCCAATCAGTTCTGCCATAACACCCTCCTACAATTCTCCCTCACGGTATTACGTCAACACTTCATTTACCAAATCCATAATATGCCCGCTGTTTTTGAGCATCACAGCAGTTTTGGGATTGTGATAAAAAAATGTGACCATGGACAAGCAGGTATTCCATCCCATCGATCTTTTTTTGCATTCAATTGCATTATATGTCTGTCGAGACATTCCTAATTTATCCGCAATCTCTTCCTGGGATAACCCCAGCTTGGCCCTCAAAACCGGAAGCTCATCGGTCATCTCCACAATACACAACATTTTTTTTGCGTCGTCGATTAATTCCGCCATGTCATCGCCCTTTCTTACTTTATTTGCCTTTTTGATATCTGCTTGTTATTTTACAAAATGTCTTAAAATTTGTCAATCAAAAATTTTCATCCATTGATATTTTCTGGATTTTAACCATTTTTATGGAATTTAAATAGTTATTTCAACGAACGCATTTCATATCTTTCCCTATTATTGCGTGAATAAAAATCTCCCGGCGTAGCCGGGGGTATTTCATATGCGGGCAAAGCCCTATGTTACTAGCTCG
>CALCVR010000097.1 GCA_937905915.1 uncultured Eubacteriaceae bacterium | reverse complement strand
ACTAAAAAGAGAAAGATCATGTCTCTTTTCCTGATATTCTGGTTGCAAATAATTTTCACCTATGATAAAATATGAACAAATTGACTTAAGATAGGTGACAGTAGTGAAGAAAAGTATAACTTTTGATGATATTATGAATTATAATACTAATAATTGTGAAACATTTAAGGATATCCAATGTCATCTTCCGCAGCTGATCCCTTTGTCGGGGCGGGATTATCCGCCTTTTGTTATCCTTCTTGAGATAAGGCCCTACTTGCGATGGCAGATTCGGCGATGGACGAATGTCATAAAAGAGAGATCCGCAAGCAGATTGAAGCCCGTCAACTGCTTGCGGCAGCGGATAATTTGAAAAATATCTAGGAGAAAAGAGGCTGGCGGCAAAACTTCTTTCCCTCTTTAACTTAGAGAAACTAAAGCCGGTTTGTGAAACATTGTCAAGGCAGGCAGTTTTTCTTTTGCTCTATTTATTCCCAAGGGGACCGGTTATCACAACAAATTTTGATCGGGTATTGGAAAAAGTCTACTAGCATCAACAGGCTGATTTTGATACGGTTATTCATCCGGGACGTCGGGAACTTCACAATCAGCTGCTTCAAGGTGGCCGGCACGGGCTGTTTAAAATCCACGGCGATGTGGGAAGGGAGACTGTAGAGCATTCATCCATCGTGTTTATCAAAGAGCAATATGACGCGTATACCATAAGGACAGCGACTTGGTAAAAAGCTTGCGGCGTTGGTTTGAGAATCGTCCTCTTCTGTTTTTAGGATGTAGTATGGACGTGGATAAAACCATGGAGTTGCTTGAGGAGGTCATTTCCTTAGGTCCTGGGACAGAGCATTATGCCATCCTCAGCTGCGCCAAAGAAAAAGTGGATGAACGTCTTAGGGTTCTGTTGTTAGAGGATATCTATCACAAATATGGGGAAGATCCGGAGACCGCCGCATTTTATGCCAAGGGATTGGTCAACTTGTCCATGGCTCAAAAGGAGGGACAGGCGGAGAATTGCGTCCAAACTCTAGAGCAATTGGCTGAGGATTCCCCCCAAAATGAACAAGTGGCAGCTGCCTATGTCAAAGGCCTTGTGGGATTGTCCATAAACAAAGGGAAAATAGAATCAGCAGTTGTGATCCAGCGATTGGAAAAAGTGGTGAACCGTTTCCCGGACAATGAGGAAATCGGCTTATCCTATGCAATCGGCCTTATGAATCTGGTTAAGAGGCAGGAGCACAATGATGAAATAAGCGTCACCGTGGAAAAGTTAAGAAGTCTTGCCTTTCGTTTTCACGATAGCCAAGAGATCATGGCGGTATATGCTAAAGGATTGGTCATCCTATTGATAAAACAGGAGGAACGAGATGCGGCCGTCACAGTGGATAAGCTGGAAGCTTTGACAAATGATTTTCCAGACAAGCCGGGGATAGAGAAAAATAAAGGGACGCATAGTAAAATCTTAGTTGACTTTTTAAAAAAGCACAACACAAAAGAGCTTATGGTCACGATGGATGGGATGAAAACCGCCATGGGAAATCATCGTCTTAGTCACGAAGCCATTGTGGTGGAGTACGCCAAGGGTTTGCTAGGCCTCTCCATAAAACAGGGGAATCAGCCGCCACCATCCATAAGTTAAAGCGTTTATCCTGCGATTTCCCAGAGAGCGAGACCATCCAAGTAGCCTACGCTTTTGGACTGATAATTCCACTGCTGGATGGGGAGAAAGAGGAGATGACACCTGTTGCCGCCGTCGTCAACCTAGAGGTCTTAAGGGGAAAATTCCCAGATAATGAATCAATTGCTTCGGTATATGCACGGGGGTTGAGCGCTTTACTGACGGTGCAGTCGGAAGATAAAGAGTCTACCTTACAGAAGTTGGAGGCTTTGGTACAGCAATTTCCAGACAGTAAAGCAATCAAGACCTATTATGACATATCACGCAGGAAGTTGAGCATGAGGGAAAAAATTAAGGGATATAGTAAATACCCTAAGTCCACAGCGGAATTGCAAAAAAATATCTTATCAAGCCAAGAAAAAATAGAGATGTAAAAGAAAAAACCGGAAGCTGTCAATGAAAAACAGCTTCCGGTTTTTGAGCGAGTCCCGTTTCCTATGTAAAGGCTAAAAATTTATAGGTGTTGGAGCAATGCCGGCAGTTCCGACAGGCGCTGGATTTGGTAATCGGGTATCATGTCTGAATGGTTGCATTCACGGGATGGATTGAACCATACAGTACGGATGCCGGCATTTTTGCCGCCTTGAATGTCCGACGTAAGGCTGTCTCCAACGATGATGGCCGACTGTTTTTCAAATCCTGGGATATGTTCAAAGCAATAGGAAAAATAGGCGAGGTTTGGTTTGTCAAACCCGATTTCTTCCGAGATAAAGACGCCTTCTAGATATTTCTCCAGTCCCGCGCTTTGAATGCGGCTCTTTTGGACACGGGCAGTCCCGTTGGTGACCAAGTAAAGGTCATACCGGGGGGATAGAACGTCCAACAATTGCTGGGCCCCCTCCATGAAGAAATGTCCCACGCCCAATAGGGACTCGTAGATTTTGGCGGCTTGCTGGGCATCCTGCTGTAGGTTTATCTCGTCAAATAAAAGCTGGAATCGCCTTACCTTGACCTGGCTTCGACTAAGCTTGCCTTGTTCCAGCAGCTTCCATTGGGCCAAGTTCAATTGGCTGAACCGATCTAACATTAGATCATTTGGCTTTACCCCGAGCTGAAACAACGTTTTAGTCAAAGCCATGCGTTCGGCTTTATTGAAATCAAAGAGGGTGTTGTCCAGATCAAATAATATGGTGTTCACTGCCATAAAAAGTTCCTTCCTTTTCGCTATCCTTATAGATCTCCGGCCTGGGAAAACCAAGAGAGCTTTCTAAGAAGTACCTGCTGGAAAGCCGGCAAATCCACACTGTTAAGCATTAAAACGGGAGCCTTTTCGGTTGAAGATTGCCACGGTCTGCAAACTGTTCTGCCACGATGATTGCCATAAGTACAGTCCACCTCTACCGAGACACCTATCCCATCAAAGAGCTGGGGATTTGTCAAGTACAGAATGGTTACAGCATCGTGAATACATACCAGCTTGTTATTTTGATATTCCGTACAGTCAAAATAAAACCGCAGCATTTGACCATATGTGCATTTGACAACGTCTTTGCTATCCTGTAACTCTTGGACCTGGTGCCTGTCCAAGCCACAGCAATGGGTAACGTCCAGGCCGCACATGACAATGGGAATTCCAGCATGAAAGACGATCTGAGCGGCTTCTGGATCGGTCCAGATATTGAATTCAGCAAAAGGAGTCACATTGCCTTCTGTAGAAGAACCTCCCATCAGCACGATTTGGTCAATATGTTCCTTCACCTCGGGGAATGTCTTGAGCAACAGCGCGATGTTGGTTAAAGGAGCAGTAGGGACTAAGGTCATCTTTTCTGAAGGAGGGAGGTTTAGGATACAGTCACGAAGGAATAAAATCCCGCTATCCGATGCTGTTTTTTTAGAGGTCTCGGGTAAAACGCAATTTCCAAGCCCGG
>CALCVR010000096.1 GCA_937905915.1 uncultured Eubacteriaceae bacterium | reverse complement strand
TTCTACATCCACAAAGCGGACCTGATCCTGAGGATCGGTGCGGACGATAAAATAGCGGGTGGAGAGAGCAGTATTCTCGTCTAAGGGAGGGGATAAAAAATTCCTGGGAGGGTCTATAGGATGATCGCCGCGGTTGTCGAGTTTGGGGAACATACCGTCATTGGAAGCCAGAAGAGAGAGGGTGTGGGAAGACTGCTGACGGATTTGGACGTAGTTGAGGATGTTAATAACCCCGACGAGAGAAAAAAGCAACACCGTAATAGCGATCATGGCGGTGATGACAAACTTACGCTGAAGGGCTTTGATCATAGGACCACCTCCAAAGTGTAACCGATACCCCGTTTGACTTTGATTTCCACATGGGCGTCCAGAGCCGAGAGACGTTTGCGCAAATAGGAGATGTATACCCAAACCACACCGATTTCAGCCTCGGTATCGTAGCCCCAAACCCTGGTTAAAATCTTCTCCGACGAAAGATAAATACCCGTGTTGAGCATTAAAAGCTCCATAAGTTGGAATTCTAAATTGGAGAGCAGGAAGCATTGACCATTTGGGCCGGAGAGCTCATAATTGCTACGGTTAAGGAAGACATCACCTATCGTCAGGACATCTGGTGTAAAAGATTCCTTCCGGCGCAGCATGGCCCGGACTCTGGCAAGGAATTCCCCCATAGCGAAGGGTTTAGGGAGATAGTCGTCGGCGCCCAGGTCAAGGCCCAGGATGCGGTCTTCGATGTGTGATTTAGCAGTGAGCATCAAGACGGGAGTCTGACATCCGGCCTGACGCAATTGTTTGAGTACCTGAATACCATCCAATTTTGGCATCATAATGTCCAAGATGATGCTATCATAAGATTGGGTTAGGGCGAAATCCAAGGCATCGCGCCCATTGAAGACCGGGTCAACGGCATAGTGATGAAAGGTTAAAATATCTACAAGGGCTTCTGACATGCTGATTTCATCCTCAGCCAGCAATAATTTCAAGGGAAGACCCTCCTTTCCACGAAAGATAATGGGGACAGTATTAGTATAAGGCCAAAATATGACCAATTCAATACAGTGGGCAGGCAGAGCCTGTTTCCACATGAAGCCCGCGAAACGTATCCATTTAGTGAAAATTTCTCCCCATAGAATAAGATCCTCCAGGAGGATAGCGAAAGTTATTGCCAATCTTCCTCGCGACGTGAAAGTAGGCATTGCCCATCCGCCGTCAAATAAATCCATCGACTTTTGAAAAAGGAACTGTTATAATGAATGTGTTTGAACCATGACGAGATGAATCAAAGCACAGGATTTTTTTAAAATGGAAAAGAGGTCATTAAGATATCATGTATATCAAACAAGGCTTTCGAGCCATTGGTTATATTAGTAACAATAATACTTATTTAAAGGATCTCCGGCACCAGTGCGGTGATATGGTCAGCTATAAGGAACTAGATCAGTTTGTAAACAATCAGTGGGGACAAAAAGAGATCTCTTGTCTGTGTTGGGATAAGAAGTTAAATCCTACCAGTGCCGTAAGTGGGGAGGCCAGTTATTTCATCATCAATACCGGATACGTTACCCAAGACAGCGGACAACCCATCTATGGAGGATTCAGCGCCATGAAGCCTAGCGTGCTGGGAGAAGGGTCGTGGAATGGGGTGTTAATCGGCACAAAGGAAGAGATTCTAACCCAATGGAGAAATCAAAGCACCGGGCTTGGACAGTTTACCTTTTTGCGGGAGGACTGGTATGAGACCATCGCCCGAGTGCTTAACCGGTTCAGTGGAGAGGAACAGACGGAGGAATACTGGCGGCAGAAGTTGGATGAGGATTATCGAAAGGCCAAAAAGAAGCGTCAGATCGGGGAATTTGAATGTAATAGTTCAGTCACCAGCAGTTGTTTTTCGTATTTTAGGCTGTCATGCGACAGTGCCGACGGTCAATCTCTATGGGCCATGATGGATCTCAACCGCCGCACGGGAGCGAAACAGAAATGGTACGGTTTGACGGTGGCCACCCGGGCGACAGTACTGGAGCGGATTCTGGATACCCATTGTTATCGCTTGGGCTATTTTCACTTTGAGAATGCTCGTGCCATGAATGCTTTTTTACAGGAGCTGGCGGAAAATACCATGGCCGAACCATGGAGCTTGTCCACGCCAGGGGAATATCCTTACAGCGTGCTGCGCAACTATCTGGAGCACACCTTGGATCATCTTTTGTACGAGGACTGGAAAGCCGGGCCGGACGGACTTAAAAAGGTGGATGAAGTAGGCGGGAAGCTGTATTTTAACAGCGGCTTGCTGAATCACTTTTTTCGACAAATCATCATCGTAGGGGACAAAGAGGAGTGGACGATAGATCTGCCAGTGCTGCGGAAACACACCTTTTTGATGATGGGATCACCGCGATTTTTCTCCGACGAAGATACAGAGATCACCAATGTGTACGACGGAGCGGTGTATAAAGTACCAGGCATCGCCAAGTACTTTACCGACTATAGAGAGGTTATGTTTGATCCCCAGTTGCCCATCTCGCTCAATGACTCCCATATTTTTGAGGACGGGGTAGAACGAGGCCGATTGCCAAAATACCAAGAGGAATACGAGCAAATCAAGGATGATCCCAATAAAAAGGCATTATTGTGTGCACGCATCGCCCGGGATTTCAGCAGCGCCATCGAGAGGGCGAGATTGTTGGCCCAACGCAATTATAAGTTGGCGGTGCCGCAGTACTGGATCGAAACTCATGAAATCCAGTATTTGTTGCCCATCTACCTGGGGGAACGGGAAGAAAACGGACGTCCAGAATGCGCCTTAGCCTTACGATTGGTGCAAACAGGTCGGGCTCCCTATTACAGAGGGGCCACCATTTTGACGTTGGACATGGCCTATAATAACGCGCGACTTTTGGCCAAACCGGATGTGTTCTGGCTTAATACCGAGACGGCACTAGAATTGGGGCCGTCTGAACCATGAAGTCGAAGGCATACAATCCTATGGAAAAAGCCGCCGGAAAAAGAGAGAATGAAACGATAGCATAAGGATAAACCAAAAAAGAAAAACGAAGAAGAAAAGAAAAACCGGCACCGTCCTAGATAGGATGACGCCGGTTTTGTGTATTTCAAGGAGGCTGTCGGCTCATACCGGAAAGGAATGTTTGTGGGAAATCCATCCCACCATCCGACACGAGGTCAGGAGGCAAA
>CALCVR010000095.1 GCA_937905915.1 uncultured Eubacteriaceae bacterium | reverse complement strand
CGGGATGTCCTGTTCCACCGGGATGCCGTCGTCGGCCAAACGGGGGATGATCTCGGCAATGTCGGCGGCATGGTCGCCAATGCGCTCTAGATCGGTGACCAGCTTCAAAGCCGTGCTGACTTGGCGCAAATCCCTGGCCACCGGCTGCTGGAGCAACAGGAGGGTAAGGCATACATGCTCGATAGCCCTCTCTTCACGATCAATGGCCTCGTCGCCTTTGACGATTTCGGCGGCACGTTTTACATCCTTGCGCTCCAAAGCATCGATGGCGCTATCCACCGCGCCGGTTACCAGACGTCCCATATGAATGAGACTCTGGTCTAAACTTTTTAACTGGGCGTCGTACTCGGAACGATTGCTCATGAGAAACCCTCCTTCTTAACCAAAACGGCCGGTGATGTAGTCTTCGGTGCGTTTGTCCTTGGGGGTGGAGAAAACCCGGTCAGTGGGGCCCATCTCCACCAATTCGCCCACTAGGAAGAAGGCGCATTTGTCGCTGATGCGGGCGGCCTGTTGCATATTATGGGTGACGATAATGACGGTGTATTTTTTCTTGAGATGGGTCATTAGTTCCTCGATCTTCATGGTGCTGGCCGGATCCAAAGCGCTGGTAGGTTCGTCCATGAGGATGACCTCCGGTTCCACCGCCATGGCACGGGCGATACAAAGACGCTGCTGTTGTCCACCCGACAGTCCCAATGCGCTCTTTTTCAAGCGATCCTTTACCTCGTCCCACAGGGCGGCTCCCCGCAGGGCATTTTCCACGATCTCGTCCATCTGGGCCTTTTTGATGTGGCTGTGGAGACGAGGACCGTAGGCGATATTGTCATAGATGCTCATGGGGAAAGGATTGGCCTTCTGAAAGACCATACCAATCTTTTTGCGCAGCCAAGTGACGTCTACATCCTTAGCAAAAATGTCCTTTCCATGGAAGGTGACCTGGCCGCCGATGCGCACGCCCGGTACCAAATCCTGCATCCGGTTCAGGGTTTTGAGGAAGGTGCTTTTACCGCAGCCGGAGGGACCGATAAATGCCGTGATCTCCTGGGGCATAATGTCCATATCGATGCATTTTAGGGCTTCAAACTC
>CALCVR010000094.1 GCA_937905915.1 uncultured Eubacteriaceae bacterium | reverse complement strand
GTCCCCCGTGACGCTTCCTCCCTTGTTGGAGGTGGTGGAAAGGGCGTAAGACCTTGGCTGCCCAGCTTTAACAGCGGCAGCCGCCAAGGCAATGCCCGGCCAATCGGAATAGTCGCCAGTGGCCACAATACCCACAGAAACGGTTTGGGCCGATTGGCTCTCATAGCTAACGGTTATCACTTTGGGTAGATGTGACCAGGATTCCCCTCCCTCATTAAGAGAGGACTCTCCCAACAATGCACCGCTTTGATCCCGAACCTCTACATTGGCCGTACTGTTATAGGTAGAGGCATACAACACCAAATCCCACTGCCCGGCAGGCACACTGAAGTTCAAACGGATTCCTGTACCGCCAATACCGGTTTGCCCCACGCCGTTTTTGACAAAATAACGGCTGGCGGCCGACGGGGTAGGCGTACCGTCCGACCAGTGGAATTCCATCCGATAGTTTTTAACATCCTCCTCACTGGCTACACCCATTCCATTGCCCTGAATGGCCGATGGCGTTCCAATGATGGATTCCCCACCGCTTTTTCGATTGACAGAGTCCACCGCCGTGTGACCGAAGTGGGCCCAATCGACATATTCCTCTTGGCTTAAGTCCACCACCAGAGGATTCTCTGCACTGGCTGATGGGGATTGGACGTCGATGCTGACCGCCGCGCTTTCCGCTCCTTGAACGTAGGCCATGGGGATTATCCCCATCAGCATGACCATTGCCAAAAAGAAGCTGGCAAATTTCTTCATTTTCACATGATACACCTCTTTCTCTTTTAGCTAGATAACCTATTTCACATCAATCTTTCTTCTTATCACCTCTTCACACAATTATCAGATTAAAACATAAGAGTTGTCCTTTTTGTCCTATGAAAGCATCTAAATTGTGGGCAGTTTTTGGAACAAATTTAATTCTATTTTACCTTTTCCCCTTCTTATAATCAATAATATTTATTATTTTTTCACATTGATATCCCACAATTTTTCCATTAAATTTAGGTGTTTTCCCAGAAAAATGCAGCATTTTACGGTCCATTTACTCTGATATGAGACTAAATCTTATAAAAAAGGACCTGGATGGAATCATCCAGGCCTTTTCTATTCTATAAAAGGAAACCATCCCTTGTTTTACAGATTATCTACCACCAATTGTCCCATGGTAATGGTATCCACCTTTTTGGTTCCTTCGGTGTAGATATCCGGTGTGCGATAGCCTTGGTCAAGCACCTTGGCCACAGCAGCATCAATAGCATCGGCAGCTTCCGGCTCATCCAAAGAGAACCGCAGCATCATGGCTACCGACAAAATAGTTGCCAAAGGATTAGCAATACCCTGGCCTGCGATGTCCGGAGCTGAGCCGTGGATGGGTTCATACAAACCTCTGGTTCCGTCACCCAAACTGGCCGAAGCCAGCATGCCAATGGATCCACTGATCATGGAGGCTTCATCGGATAGGATGTCGCCAAACATGTTGGAAGTTACCACCACGTCGAATTGGCCAGGATTTCGCACCAGCTGCATGGCGCAGTTATCCACATACAGATGAGACAATTCTACATCTTGATATTCTTCCGCCACACGAAGCATGACTTCTCTCCACAGTCGAGAGGATTCCAGCACATTGGCCTTGTCCACTGAACACAGCTTGTGTCCCCGTTTTCTGGCCAGATTGAAGGCCACTCGTGCAATGCGTTCCACTTCCAGGACAGTATACATTTCTGTATCAAAAGCGGCCGGTGCATGCTTTACCATCCTACGGCCCCTATCGCCAAAGTAAATGCCGCCGGTCAGTTCACGGACCATCAGAATATCCAATTCTTCACCGATAATGTCGCCCTTTAAAGGAGAAGCATCCCGCAAAGGCTTAAAAATACGGGCCGGACGCAGATTGGCATACAGGCCCATACCGGCGCGGATCCCCAGCAAACCGGCTTCTGGACGGTTATTACCCGGCTGAGATTCCCATTTGGGACCTCCCACTGCACCCAACAGGACAGCATCGGCAGCATTGCACTTTTTGAGGGTTTCCTCCGGCAACGGCACTCCTGTTTCATCAATGGCGATGCCACCCAACAAGGCTTCTTCATAGGTGACGGTAAACTGGAATTTTTCTGCGGTACGGTCTAATACCTTAACCGCTTCGGTTACGATCTCCGGACCAATTCCGTCGCCTCTCAGCAGGACAATGTTGTAATTTTTCATCCGTCTCACTCCAAATCCACAAGTAAAATAAATATGAAAACGCCTTTTCTCCCTTTTGGAAAAACGGCGGAACAATCCGTTGAAACACAAAAACGCCCCTATCCACATGAATTCCACATGGATAGGGGCGCGGAATGTAGTTCCTCGCGGTACCACCCTACTTTAGCACGCTGCCCTTTTCCAGAACAGATGCCCTCCTTAGCCCGTAACGCGGCCCAAACGTCCTGCCCTTCAGCAGGCGACTCCGGGATGAGCTATCCATACGCGCCCCGCCACCGGCTTGCAGCATCCGCCGGCTCTCTTAAGACCAAGGCCATATCTTTTTCCCTTCGCAGTCTTATCCCTATTTCAGACAATAGCTTTTATTTGACCGGGTTCTATTATATCATCTGAATGGGATTTGTCAACCGATGTCCTCTTCATTCCACCTTTACAATGGCACTTCCATAGGCCGGCAAATAGAATTCTCCCTGGATGTCTACAGGTTGACCGGTTAAAAGATCCGTCCCTTTCACGGCGCGGTTCAATTGGAAACGTCCTTCCTGCCCCTCGGCGTTGATAAACACCAACAGGCTTTCCCCTCCCCCATTGCGGGAAAAGGCAAATTGTTTGTTGGTGAGGAATTCCTTTTGGTAATCCCCTTCCCACAGGGCCGGATGATTCTTTTTCACTTCGGCCAATTTCTTTAGGTGACAGACAAGGGCGCACTCCTTTTGTTCCGCCAAGTCTAAGCAAGGGCGCAGGGCATTATCGCCGTCCCTTTTGTCCCCGTGGACAGCCCATTCGCTGCCGTAGTACACCGACGGGATTCCGGGAATGGTATAAAGGAGGGTATAAGCCGCTTCCATTTGATCCCCACATTTCAAAGCGGTGGCAAACCGGGAAACGTCATGATTGTCGGCAAAATTGTAAAGATGTTTGCCGGTGAAAAGGCACCAGGGCTGGTCGCCAAACAGACGCTCCAGGGAGTGGGCAATCTCAAAGAGATTCTGATCGTTAAAGCTGGAGTAAAGCCCTTTATAGCACTCGTAATTGGTCACCGAATGCAGCATATCGGGATCCAATAGACGTTTTAAGTTGTCGTTCATATGCACCACTTCTCCCAACAGGTAGAAGTCCGGTTTGACGCTACGGCATCGTGCCGACAGTTCCTGCATAAAGGAGTGGTCCAAACAATAGGCCACATCCAGACGAATGCCGTCGATGTCGAATTCCCGGATCCATCCTTCGGCCGAATCCAAAAGATAACGGCGCACGTCGGGATGCCCTACATTGAGCTTTACAAGCTCCTGATGCCCTTCCCAGCAATCGTACCACAGTCCATCGTGGAAGGCGTTGTCGCCGTCAAAATTCAAAAAAAACCAGTCCTTGTAGGGGGAATCCCATCGCTTTTGCAACACATCCAAAAAGGGACCGAAATGCCGGCCCGTATGATGGAATACGCCGTCCAGGACCACACGAATTCCTTTATCGTGCAGCCGATCCACCACTTTACGGAATCCCTCATTGGACCCTAAGCGGCGGTCAATGAGACGATAGTCGGCTGTATCGTAACCATGCCGGTCGGATTCAAAAATAGGACCCAGGTACAGAGCGTCGCAGCCTAAATCATCGGCTATGTGATCGGCCCAATCGGCCACTTTTTGGATCCTCTCTTGTGGAAGGGAATCAAAATCGTTTTCCAAAGGAGCGCCACAGAAACCCAAAGGATAGATATGATAAAATACTGCTTTGTCTGCCCAATTCATTGTGCATCACCTCAGATAAAATAAATCACCATAACTTTGGCCATACAAAACCCGTCTTATACAGAGTATAAAGAAGATTGCCTTTTTTGCAACTCTTTTTAGAACGCAATGTTCCTTATTTTTCATATATCCTTTTCCGTGAAATCACTTCACTTAGATGATATGGTAAAAAA